>CAIMZS010000001.1 GCA_903846015.1 uncultured Anaerolineae bacterium
CAGGAGAGATAAGCGAAAAGCCATCCGTTACCAGGCTAAGGATTTGGTGATTTCCCTTGCGCACCGCCCTGTGAAATTCGCCCCCAAATAATGGTTCAGAAAACTTAAACTGATCCTGAATACCGTATTTGTAAAGAAGATACAAAGCGGGTGGTTGATCAACCACAAAAACGGTTTCTGTACCTGCTTTTGCAGCCTTGACAATTTCTTCATAACTATCGTAATAAACAAGATCGACAACACCCTTTTCACGCAGATAATCAGCATTGGCATCGCCCTTTTTGACGGCAACGCGAAATCCTTTTAAATTAGCTGCCGCGATGATACCAGTAATATTCTTTTGAAAAAAAATGCTGACATTTATTTTGGCATAAGGCCCGGTAAAATCAAAAGAATTAGCGCGCTCGTCCGTATAAAAGATGGTGTCAATTACATCAAATTCCCCAGCTTTCATGCGCTCGAGAGCCTGTCCCCAGGCCAGCGCGGTAATTTCCACTTTCACACCGCTGCGCTTTTCCCATAGCTTCCATTGATCAATCAGAATGCCTTGTAAATTGCCCTGACCATCCTGAAATACATAGGGCGGGTAATTGTTATCCATCACCACCCGCAGGACTGGGATGTGGGATGCCTGAATCTTGGTAGCAGCCGGGCTACAAGAAAAAACAACAGCCGCGAAAAAAAACATAAACAACCCATGCAGACAACGTGTTAGAAAGACATCTTTAAACCGTTTATGCAGGGGATGTGGATTCATTTTTGGACCTGGAGACATACAGTCATTTCTATTTTACCTGTTAAAACACAAGAACATTTATCTTTCAGACCTGTTCTTGTGTTAGAAAAGACAGCCGGTTTGTTTTATATTATGGCTGATTTCCTGTCAACAAAGTGTATGCTTTGAAATCCGCTTCCGACTCGGGAATTTTACCAAGCTTTTGAAAAGCAGCGCCCCGGTTGAAAAAAGCTGCGCTAGCCTTAGGATCAAGCTCGATGGCTTTAGTATAATCTTTAATGGCAGCTTCGTATTGGCCTTGAGTATAAAATGCGTTGCCACGGTTGTAATATCCAGGGGAATAATTGGGATCAATGCCAACTGCTTTGTTGAAATCTGCCATTGCAGTATCAAACTTCTGCATATCAACATAAATATTACCGCGATTGTTATACGCAGCCGTATAGTTTTTATTGATTTGGATGGCGGTGGTGTAATTTTGAAGAGCGAGATCATTTTGCCCGAGGTTGGCATAGATGACGCCGCGATTATTGTAAGATTCCGCCCCCTTTCGAAACACCAAGACCCCTTTGTTATAAGCCTCAATTGCAAGATCAGTTTTACCCATGCCAGCCAGTGCATAAGCCCTTAAAAATAACAAATCATACACTGGAATAAAAGTGGTTGAATCGTTTTCAGCAATTATCTGGTCAAAAAACTTAAGCGCAGTTGCATAATCACGACGTTTTGAAGAAAGCATACCCGCCAAAAATAAACCCACCGTATTCGTCTTTGTTGTTATTACTCGGGTAATAACAATCGTATCGAATGTGGATATTGTTTCGATATGTGCGAAGATATCGTTCTTCTTAGGAGATGTAGATTTTTTTGAAGAGAGATCCACAATATTTATACTCACATTTGGATTGACCTGCGAGTTGAAAAAACCCCAGACCAACACATCTGCTTTCTCCTTGGTGCCAATTTCAGCAGCTGATTGGGCTCCATCGGCGGCATTAACGATTTCGTTAGAAACGATAATTTGAGTATCGCCAAAGCCCTGAGTCGCATCTTTCAATTGCTGAACAATTTGATCTCGAACTCCATATTGATCGTCTGACATATCAAATTTCGAAAACAAAACTACAAAAGCATTTTCCTTGGCCTGGTCCTGCCGCTGCCAGGTAAACCAACCAAGAGGCAGAGCTATTAAGGTAAGACCTAATAAAATATAAGCAAAAAGCCTGCGTGAAAAAAACAAACGCCATAGGATTGCCAACCATAACAAAACACCTGATGGGATAAGCCAGAAATAACCATCCAACACTTCCAAAAATGTTTTTTCTACACCATAAGCAAATATCGCCAAACCGGTGAAACCAGCCAGAAGGATAAGAATATCTTTATAAATGGCAGGGGTTATTTTTTTGATCTTTTCTTTTTTAGGCATACAACTATCCTTGTAAACAATTAATCGCTCAAATGATGACGTCTAAATTTGTAAACACACAAAAACGCGCTCCAGGCGCGTTTTTGTGTGTTTAAAGACTTTCTCAAGCATCAAAACGCAGGATGAAATTTTGGCCGAGGCCGATACGCATACCAGAAAGAATTTCATAGGGTCGGTTTGCTTCTATGCGAGCACCCTGGATAGTAACACCATTGGTACTGTTGACATCCGTTACAAAGTATTTTTTGGTATTTCGATCGAAATTGACTTCTGCATGACGACGGGAAATTTCACTTTCGCCACCGAGAAGCGGCAAATCACGGCCAAGCAGGTAAGGAAAACTAACCATGTCAAGACGCTGCCCGGCCTTGCTCATGTCAGTGGCTCGCTCAACCACCAGGCGCACCATGGCCGGGGTGGCGGGAGCGATATAGGTCTTATCATGCTCAATTTCAGGAGAAATCTCTGGCCTGGAAACCTGCTGCTGAAAAGGCTGCGATCCGGGAACAGAAACCTGCGCAACCTGCCGAGGGCGGGAATCACGGGCAGGAGCAGGGGCCTGGGTCTGGGTTGTGAAGGTCAGAAGTAAGTCACTGCGACCAATCACAATACGGTCACCATTCTTAATTTCCTTGCCAACCCCAAAAGAAACTTCCTTGCCATTAACATAGACAGGGTTGTTATCAGCAAGAGGTTCAATCATAAAGCGACCATCTGAAAAGGTGATCTGGGCATGCTTGCGAGAAACAGTTTGACCCTTGAGATGCAATTGCAAATTGACTGCCAGGTTGATATTATGATCGGCTTCATTGGTTGGACGGCCAATAATTGCCGGCTGCCATTGAATATCGTAGACTCGACCAGCAGAATCATCCTTCAGGAAGGCATAATTCCTTGAGTCAAGCATCTGCCGGATAGTTTGCCGGACATAGTTAAACACCAGTTCATCCTGCGGCTGAATATCCAACTGTTCAATGGTAAAACTGGCATTAAGAGGACGGTCGGCCCCTTTCAAATAGAGGGCATACTTGCCCAGGGAATCGGCTGAAACATCGTCAAATTCCTTCAGAATCTCATCAACCAATGCCCCAGCTGTCAGGGTCTTCCGCAAGCGAGCACGTTGAGCCGTATGCTCAAAAACATCAATCTTTACCTCAATATAGTCATCCATAGCAACCTACTTTTTGTCTTCCAATAAGCCCAGGGCACGAGCATTCTCGACCACGTCGCTATCTGAGTACATAGCCAGCATTTCCTCAGGGATACCCGCGGAAACAATCTTACTTTTTAAGGCCGGTATATCATACTTCGACAAGTCGGGACCTTTCGCAGCGGCAGTTGGGGATGAATTACCGGTCGTCTTATTCTCTTTTAGCTTGCCATCCGGGTCAGAGGCAGCCAGCCACTGCACCTTGTTCTGCGGATAGCGCTCAATAATACGTCTGACCCAAATATCCAGCGAACCTTCGATATCGTCATCATTAGAGTAAGGAGTGGCAAGCTGGAGCATGCTGGTGATACTTGACCGAACGATAAAAGCGCGGCCCATTGGCAGCTCGGCATCAGCGAGAGCGCGCGGAAATTTACCATTGAGGCGGTTAACAGCATCAGCACTGCGCAAGGCAATACCAAAATTGGGAGCAGTGAACACTTTGCGCAAGTCATCACTGGAGCTGGTGATGCCCAACGAACCAGCCACGATCAAAGAGACACCGGATGTTTGATATTTGCGGATGAGACCGGCGAGCGTCTCAAAGAAGGCCATCTTTTTGCGACTAGATTCCTCGGTAAAGGCATCGTAATTATCGATAAAGATCATTATTTTTCGGCGCCGTGGTTTTACGTCAAAATCGGCACATTCAGCCTTGAAGTTTTCCAGAAATGCATCCAATTGTTCGAGTTCATCGATCGCCTCAACGACGTGCGGCAAATTTGCCAGCGATGTTTCGCCACCTTTCCATAGCTTGCGCGTGTAATCGATGAATACCATCATGACTTCATCTGGCGTATAGTTATATGCGATGGACAAAATCATAGTGCGCAGAGTAGATGTTTTACCAGAGAGCGGTTGACCGAGAATCACCATGTGCGGACCCTGACGCTCAATATCAATCAGAGCCGGGTTAAGGGTTCGATCGTCCAAACCGACAATTGCATTGATTCGGCGTACTTCAGGAACGCTGCATTGTTTAAGAAGGTTGTCAAGCGAGAAGCGCATGGGCAAGGTTTCGATAGTGGAAGGCTTTTCACCCTTCCATTTCCCAGCCCACAATTCTGCCATTCGCACACACATCTTATTGATTTTGGCGAGACCATCTGGATCATCTTCTTCAGGCGTAAAAGTAAGCGCCGTCTGGAATTCAAGCGGCATACTCCCAACGCGCACATAGCCGCGCCCAGGAACTGCGCTGAGATCTGCTGGAACTCCACGTCCAACAACGTCAGAGTATTCAGAAGGGTCCGAAAGTTTGAGCGTAAAGCGCTCAGTGACCAGATTGTAAAGCTTGCCGGTCAGCGCATTGGGCAAATCGGCTGAGATCAAGAAGTGAACGCCGTAAGCGCGCGATTCGCGCAGAAGTGAAGTAAGCGGCCCCATCAGATTATCGTAGTATTCTTTAAACTCAGCAAAGTTATCCATGACCACCAGGATGGCGGGCAAGCGTTTCTCGGGGTGGGCAATATTATAAGAGTCGAGACTATTAACCCGGGCTTCACTGAAAAGGATCTGGCGATAATCAACGATATCATTGACCTTGCGAAGCACGCGAAGTACACGTTCGTCCTCTTCAGAAGTAATGACAGCGCCGACATGCGGCAAGTCACGCATAATCATCATGGCGCGACCGCCAAAATCGAGGATATAGATATGCAGCTCGTCTGGCGAATGGTTCAACGCAAGGCCAGTCATAATGGTACGCAGGAAAGTGGTTTTGCCACGGCCAGACGCGCCAAAAATAACCACATGACCATGCGGAAAATCGATTTTGAGCGGTTTTTGACTGGCGCGATATGGATTATCGACAATGCCAATCAGGGGTACCATGGCATTTTTCCCCCAGGCGGCGCCCTCCCAGGTGAAATTGTCAGTCCAAAAGGAGGTCGCCTTTTCGTTCAGGGCGAAACCGGAGATTTTTTCTTGATCATTGGCGCGCAGAAGTTCTATATCATCATCGCCCATGTAGGCAGTGTCAAGAGGGGTCTGTAAGCTAAGCACATTTGAGCCGGTTTGCATGGGCAAAAACTCGGGCCAGGGGCGCCATTGCGGGCGTGATTCTTGCAAGGCCATACTTGCCATCATATCTACGATGACATCGTAAAGTTTGGGGGGTTCGGTTGATTTTTGCCCGGATGTCTTCCGCGCGCGATCGGGCCAGATAACATTTTGAACAACATTTTCTTCCTGAGGCCCTTTGTAATCGCCGCCTGTATAGGCAGTCTGGATCATTTCGATATTTTCGTTACCGATCTGCAGATAACCGCGCCCGGGAATGCCAGGGGGTAAGAAAGCCGCATCTGCGCGCCGCAGCACTTCACGGCTGTCATCTGGAGTCTCTACGCGAAGACTGATACGGAATTTGATATTGGCGCGCATCTGATCCGTAACACCAACCGGACGTTGGGCTGCCAGGATGAGTGTTACACCCAGGGCGCGTCCCAAACGGGTGATGCTTTCAAGTTGGGCCTTGTACTCGGCATTGCCTGAGATCATTTCTGCAAATTCATCAATAATGATGAACAAGTGAGGATATGGCGGGCGTTCCGGATCAAGGTTAAGACCCTTTTTGCGGTAATGCACAATATCCTTGGAATTGGTGTAAGTATTGAGCTTCTGCCGGCGGTCCAATTCGGCAATAATGGATGCAAATACACGAGCGGTGGCAGATTGGTCAAGGTTTGTAACAATATCGACTTTGTGGGGCAAATGCTTGAAAGGCTCGAAGGCCGAACCACCCTTGTAATCAACCAGAACAAAATTCAGGACATCAGGGCTAAAGTTTAGCGCCATGCCGATGATCATCGTCATAAGCAGTTCAGACTTGCCAGAACCGGTCGAACCGGCGATGATACCGTGAACACCATCAGCCTTGGCAGAGAAGGTAAGGACGCGCGGCTCATTGCCAGAAAGCAAGCCAACTGCCGTGTAGAGCCAATCCGCCAATTTTGGATCCATGCTGCGGCGCCAATTATCCCGGGCGAATTCCTGCAGTTGATCGATCGATTGGATATTGAGCATTTCCATCAGGGTAACTGTAGCCGCAAGGCTTGAACCAAAACCACGGCGAATATCAACCATTTCAATATGGCGGGAAAAATCTCGTGACATTTCCTGGGTTGTAACCAGGCTGGTGGAGCCTACGTAACGCACAGAGTTAAAACCAGTCTCGGCATAACGGAAGACTGCTAGCCCAGGATCCTTGGGATCGTCATCCACCTCAATAATAGCCGTGCAACGACTGGGAACTTTGGTGCGATCTGGGACCAGGAAAATGATCCCGGCACCGAGCATTTGGCCATCCAGTAGAATCGTGGAGATGGCAGCTTCACCCTCCATGTCCTTCATGCAAGACCATGAAGGCGCAGGTGTACGGACATCGACTACCACAAGCATGAATGGTAATTTAACATCAATGCCGCTTTCCTTATCCTGCAGACGCATGCGGCGGCGCTCAAGGATGGTGCGAATGTTTTTCCAAAACAGGCGCATACGGTCAGCTTCGTTTTCACCTGGTTTTTCATCGTTTTCAAAGAAGAGGGTTTCGGTTTTATCGGTTTCCTTGCAGTGAGGTAGCGCATAGGCCCAGCGCCAATAATGGCGAGCAGCGCTGGTGCCGGCGACGTACAACATGGCATCCTGTGGGGAATGGAAAGCAGCATAATCAACCAGCATTGTTCGGAGATAAGCATGTACCTTTTCCGATGAGTTTCCGACAATCCCAATGGAATGCCGGACGCTGATCCCCTTGGCTTCCTGGCTTTGTTCTTGTTTCTCATCATCCTTGGAATCTGCTTTTTTGGTATCGACCTTCTTTTTCTGGGTGTCATCTGAAGGAAGATGCATGGGGATGGTAACTGGAACGTTATAGAGCAGGCGTGAGTCTTCAGCCAGGCGGGCTGCCTCGCGCATTAAAGGATTGGCGGTTTTTTCATTTTCGGAAATTTTATATATTACCGTGGATTGGCGAGTGCTGATGCCGAGACGCAGGTAAAGAAAATCATGATCCTTGGGGCGGCGCTCCCAAAGGCGGGTGCCGGATCGAATTTCTTCTTCGCGTTGCTCAATGGAACGGTCCAGATCGGCAGCGATACCGAGGGTTTTATCAGGATTAGGATAATTATAAAAATAGTAAATTCGCTGCTGTTCATGCTCGCTTTCCATCTTACGGCGCAGTTCGCTGATACGCCGTTTGTAAGCCGCATCATCAGCCTCGAGTTTCTTTTTTTCCTGAATATTAGTATAAACAGCCAGAACAATCGTAGCAACGACCGAAAGCAGCATGGGGATCATCATGAGCATATTGCGCCCACCCCCAAACAAGGAGGTGATGATATACCCCATAATCATGACCATGGGTAAAAAAGCCTGTTGGAGCATTTGACCAGCCGCATCCGGTTTATCGGGTGGACCAGGAATATCATACAATCCGGCGGGCAGTTCGGGCTCTATTCGAGGTGGACGATCGATATAAATTTTATCTGCCATAACGTAGCATCCTGTAGATGATCCATCTCCCAGTCAGCGGGGCAACCTGTGGGTGGGAATAGGGTTGGTATTGCTGCAATCCCGTAAAGAGACCGGGTTATGAGCTTGCAGGGAACTCTTTTATTGAGGAACGGCTGAGAAAGCCAGCAGCAGCAGCAAAGAAATAGCAAGCAGTGAGCCGAGCACAATAAAAATCATACGCCAGTTGATACTGGCTGGTTTGCGCTCTGCCGGGATGGGAGGAAAATTAGGCTGCAAAGACTGAGCGAAGCTGAGCACATCCTGAAAGCGCAGATTGTATTGGCGGCTGATGGCTTTTTCAGCGATCTGAGGAATATTTTTTAAATCAATACGACCTGATGATTTGAAGTTGCCATCCAACACATTACGAACAACAGCATCATCTTTTTTGAGATGATACTCAACAGCCGGACGGCCTGCTAGCATCTCATACAGCAGCATACCCATACCATAAACATCTGTGGCAGGGCCCACACCGGTTCGACCGTCGGCAATTTCAGGGGCAGTGTAAGCAGGCAAGTTGTAATTGGAATTCCAGATCTCAAAAATATTCTGCCCTGAATTGCCAACCCCTAGATCAAGCAGCATTGGGCGAGGGATGCCCTTTTTGTCATAACGCACCAGGATGACATCCGGGTTCAAACACAGGTGGAGTTTGCCGGCTTTATGAAGGAAAAAAATAACATCGGAAATACTCAGAATAATCCAGCCAGCATGCTGGTACCAGGGTTGAGGATTGTTAAGCAGAAGGTTGCGCAGAATGGTGCCTTCGGCGTATTTGAAAACTTCATAATATTTTAAACGTCCATTAATGACAGTCCATCCATACGGATGGTTTTCGATCGAACCTTGCGGGTGAGCTGGCAAAAGCACCGGCAGCAAGGGATGCTGGCCCGCTTTGGCCAATTGCAAAAAGGTATTGGCTTCAAAGCGTAGTTTTTCTTCACAACCCACATTGGCAACCTTGAGGAGTATATCCTCCTCACCTCGGCGAGCGTGATAAACAATGGCGGACCGAGCGATAACGATCGGTTGGATAATTTCAATCGGGCCAAACCATTCGCCATCATCAAAGATCTCAGTGGCATTTTCAGCCGGGCAGTATTTTTCCTGGCACCACAGGTTAAAATCCTGCGAAATTACATTACAACGCTGGCAGATTCGCTTCATAATTTCAATTATCCCGTTCAGACCACAGATTACGCTGATTATGTCGAATTACGCAAGGGCAAGGGCAATCTCGTACACAGGTCGGGACTTTTGCTTTACCCGCTGGGGCGTAATTTCTTTTAACCGGTAAAACAATACGCTTCGCCAGGAAGAAAGATATGCACAATATGTTCTCAATGGACAAGAATCCGTGTCTGTGTTGGATTTCTCCTGCGCAGACACGGATTCTTTTTAAACTTCAATGCGTACGCGTCATCTTACCGGGCAAAAACAATTTAAAACAGATTATGCTCACCCAGTGCTCCAATAATAACACTCATGATTTAACAATCAGGGCAACGACACCAAGCCAAACCCGTACTTTACTATTTCAACCTTACGGGATAAAACAGGCTCATCAGGTATCAATTACCCTTTGCAATTGAAATCACGAAGGTTACGGATTAACAGAACCGCCGTGAGCCTGAAAGATCGCCTTCAGTATAAGCCTTGATAGCGCTGGAAATATCGCTTGAAAGCTCCTTCATTTTGGCCGCTGCTTTGGTTATATTCGGTTTAATGCTATCGAGATAGCGGGCGACCGCCTCACCAGCGCCAAAGGAGATCCAGGCAACCGCATGCATAACCAAGGCAATCGCTTCAACTGCCTTCGCAATACCGTCAAGTACGTCACCAAAAGTCTGAAAAGCTTTGACCATTTGTTCGACTTGCGGGATATCCATATAGACTTCATCAGCCATTGTCGTGTCTCCTGATATCTAATTAAAAAATACTACTGAAAACATCCATCAAAGGTTGCGCCTGGGATGCGGCTTGCTTAAAGGCATCCTGCATACGATCATGCGATTTTTTGAGGCTGGACGCAAAGCTAGAATTGGCAATCCAAAGCTGGGCCAACATTGGTAACACTTCGCTGGTCATCTCATTCACAAATTTATTGGCGCCATCGCCCTTCCACGACCCACCAGTCACCCCGTTTACCAGTCCTTTTAATGGGGCGGTAACGCTATCGGCAATCACATCTGCCTGCTTGGTGACCTGTGTGATACTTCCAAGAAACTGACCACTAATGAAACAGAAAAGATCCATCTTTTCACCTCCTTGTTAGAAATTACTTCCAGCAGAATTATCGGCTTGCTGCATATCGCTCATGGCCTGACGAATTTCATTGGCCTCTTCCATATATTTTTCGCTGAGCTTGGTCACCCGTTGAGAAAAAATGCCCAACGCCTGGCAATAAACTTCACCGGCATCTCCGACCAAAGCACCGTTCTGCATCTGACCGGCGATTTTGTTCGCTAACGCAACGGTTTGCGTAAGGCGATCGGCGGAAGCCTGCATGTGTTTGGCCATATCTTCCAGCGCAGGATAATTAACACGAATCTTGTCTGCCATTTATTTCTCCTTTAGCCGTAGTTTCCGAAGAAACCTTTGGTTTCTTCATCAGCTTGCTGAATGGTTTGGATAATTTGATTAAGTACACTACCGGCTACATCCAATGCATGCACCATTTTGCCTGTTTTCGGTAAAACTGTGCCTTCCATTTGCTCGAAGTACTTATTAGCAGCTTCACCAATCCACTGGTTGTTGTGCAATGCTTCAACCTTGCTCTTGGTTGTGCTCATGAGATTTTTGATCTCTTCTTCTTCACTTTGCAGGCTTTTGATAATGCCTTGCAGTTCAGCATAATTGAGTTTGGTAACGTCAGCCATTTGCTATCCTTTCCTGTTGATCTGATTAATTGGGATGAATCCATATGGTCTATTAATGGAGCAAACGTAAGGAAATAAGCTGAATATTTATCCGGCTATTTTCAGACCTCCTTTGTGAATAACATTTGTGATAGATATACTTTAGCATTATTAAACGTACAAGTCAAGTAGTACATTGGGCAGAACAGGATAATACTCACCAAGATAATGTGAAATTTATCACTTATCCAACAACTTATGAGGTGGTAATAAGATAATTTGATCCTGCTAAATTAGCCACTGTTGTCTTGTTTGTCCTTTAATATTTTGGCTACGCCACCCACTGCGGCGCTACCAACCACGCCGGCAACACCAGCGGCAACGCCCCCACCGCCAGATGCTCCCGAATCCCCGCCTGCAGGTGATCCGGAACCGGCTCCAGAAGATACACCGCCACCCTGAGAAGGCAGACCGCCACCACCAGACGAGCCGCCCCCACCAAACGCATGATCGGGCAAACTCTCTGCGCCACCACTGGACCCGCCAACAGATGAACTGCTGGCGGGTTGGCCGCCGAGGCCAGAACCCATACCATCCAGACCGCCCTGCATGCCCTGGCTGCTGGCACCGCCTCCACCGCCGCCGGCAGCACTGCCTGAGGCAGGAGTCGGGGGAGTTGTCGGTGGGGGGGGCGGCGGCGGGGTCTGCTCTTGTGCAGCCTGGGCAGCTGTTGGGCCTGTAGACGCACCAGTTTGGCCAGCCGCGCCTGCTTCACCAGAGCTTGCAGATGGGACGGTGCCTGCGCCAGGCGTTGCGGGTGGGGTTGAACTCTCCCCAGCCTGGTTGAACAATCCGGCTCCAAAATCTGCACCGCTGGCACCCAGGCCAATTACTCCAGCTCCAAGGGCAGCGGCAAACCCTCCGGCACCGAAGTCTGCGCCATTACTGAAGAAGGAAACCGTTTCCTGATCGGCCTCTGAAATGATTTTCATGATGTTATTCAAAGTTTCTTGCGAGAAAATCAGGCCATGGGAAAGCCGGCGAATAGCGGGTAGAAGCGTATTCTCCATGTCTTCAAAGAATTTGTCAGCTGCTTCACCTTCCCATTCACTATGCAAGGCAGCAATTTTCTGCCGGGTGGTTGAAAGCAGTTGGATATAATCATCACCCTCATCATGCAATTTTTTAGAGATGAGGGTTAGCTCGTCATAATTAACTTTGGTGACGTTTTGCATGTTTTTTCTCCTGGACATTATGCCACATCAAATCGTATGGAAACATTCGGCCCAAGGGCGATCAGTGTGCCAGTAAAGAGCTGGGCGGGCTGACCTGAAATCAGCGGCTGGTTATTCAAACGAGTACCATTGCTGCTGTTAAGATCAGTAATGGAAAAAGAGCGGTTCGAATCATTATAAGTAATCTGGGCATGCCTCCGTGAGATATTTGGTTCGGGGATGATAAGCGAACCTTCTGAACGACCGATTATATAAGGAAACTGCGTCATCAATATTTGACCCTGCGGAGCCTGGCTGCCACCCGCCTGCAAAACCGTCAGGAACGCACGCGACGGCATGGGGGTTGAAGAGATCATTGTAGCGGCACCCTGGACTGGCGCTGCTGAGCTGGGAGCAACCATGGTGGCATCAGAGGCAGGCGCGCGCGCAGGTTGAGAAGGCGCAGACCATTGCGGCTGGTTAGATGATGGCTGCGGTGGTTTGGCAGACGGCTTCGATAAAGCCGGGGACTGCCCACGCAAAGGGATGGGCTCATCGCTGGCAACTGGAAGGACTGGCCCGGAAGTACGACCGGCCCCCGGGATTTTCCTGCCCAGGCGGCCCTGTAGTACCGGGGTGCCCGTCAACGATTTCTCGCGGCTTGATGAAAACATCATAAATCCAACTACCACCAGAATAATGGCAAGGATGCCAAGCAAAATAATTGGCGCGGCAATCAGAGCAGCGTACAACACCTGAAAAAGACTGGGAAGTTTGGCCGCATAAACAATGCCCTGATATTGAGCGGTGGAGTAGACCTGGTTATTGGTACCGAGCACGCGAACCACAGCGGTATACTTTCCATCAGGAACTTTGACTTTGCTGAGAGGAATGATGACATTACCGGCTGTCGATGTGATGGCTGGGCTGGTGAAATTCGAGTTTGGAACCTGAGTGTTGGTAGCTTCATCCACCAACCAACCATCAAAACCGCCAATCAATTGTGAATTGGTGGTTTTCACTGAGAGAATCAAATCATTACTCTGTTGGGATACTGATTGAATTGCGAGAGATGGCAAACTGGCAGTTGGATCGAAGAGAAAAGGATGGATCAATTCAATGAACTTTTTACCATCCTTGCTAGTAAACCAGGTAAAGCGTGTCTGGTCAGCCTTGCTAATGGCAGTCAAGCGCAGCTCGTAATCCCGTCCGACAACCAACTGATCAGTAGGGATGTTAAAGGTGTTGTCTTGTTTGATTTCTTTAAATTGATATTCTGAGATCTTTGAGCCTGCTTTGACATCCCAAACCTCGGCTTTAATATAATCAACGAGTTCGGGAGAGGTAGTGATCAATTGAATATCGTACGTTTGATCTTCAGGTTTGAACTTAAGGCCAGCCATGCGAGCGCTGACCGGGCTGGGAGGCCCCGGGTAATCAGTCTGAGATTCTACATTGAAGGTGGCGCCAAGGATCTGATCATCTTTCAGTTTAAGCGTCAGTACTGCCTGGTTGGAACCTTTTTTGGGATAAACAGTTGCGGATACCATCCATTGAGCTTTGAGACCATCCATGATGCTCTGAAAAGCCTTGCCCATATCATCCTGCTTGGCAATGGCGGAATAACCTCCCGTGCTGGCGGCGATCCCTTTTAATTCCACTTCGTTTAGCTGGGACTTAGTGTATGAAAGGCCAATGGTATTAATGGGAATCTGAGCCTTCTGCGCGAAATCCGATAATTCCTGATAAGTATGCTTGCTGCAAACCTTACCATTCGCATTCTCATCCTTGCCATCGGTAAAAAGGATGATGGCCCGCCGGCCAGGAGGCGCCTTTTGAAGCTGTTCAACTGACGTATAAGCAGCATCATACAAGCAAGTGCCCTTGTTCGCAACCTGGTAATGATCGATAGCAAAACTAACCGATGGAATATTCTGGGTGAAATCCTGGATTAATTTGATGTCTTCATTAAACTGTACGACCGAGAATAAAGAATTGTCGGGGGAATTTTCAAGAGACAACTTGGCAGCTTTTTTAAGATTTTCGGCTGCCCCCGCCATACTGCCGCTGGCATCCAACACCAAAACGATGTAAATGGGCACATCCGGTTTGGTGACTGATGTTTGCACAGTAAGGTTCGATTGGGGCAAATCAATCGATGAACTTTTAACGCCGATATCCAGGATGGGCAGGCTGGTCTTTGGGTCATATACGCTGAAATAAGTTTTTAGGGTCATCTCATCGGGTCTTTCCAAAGTGGAGACCATACTGACTCGAATCGCCCAACCAGATTGTTGTGCATTGGCAGAGAACACGGGAGATAAAGCCAATAATAAACTTAAAAATGCAATCAAGATTTTCTTATGAAATGAAGACACGTCTTCCTCCTAAAAATTGAGATATGCAAATATATTATAGCTATTTCAGTTGTGGCTTTCCATCCCAATTTTCAAGGAAGGACAAACTCAAAGTTGATGATAATCATCCACGTTCATTGTATATTATAAATAGGAAAAAAAAACAAGCCATTTTGGCTGCATGGAATATTGTCATCTGCGCCTAATAGCGTTAAATGCCGGCATAACACCAAGCTTGCCTAATATCATTCCATATTAGGTATAATACGGAATGATATTCTTATTGAATTCTATTTGTACGCATTTTTTATTGTCATCATCTACCAAACGTAATTCTTAAAAACAGGAAAACCATGACTCAACCAACCTGGATCGGACGTTCACTGGGCGGACGTTATCAGATAGAAGCACTCCTCGGACAAGGCGGGATGTCGGCGGTGTATAAGGCCACCGACCCGAATCTAAAACGTGTTGTAGCCATTAAACTTATTCATTCACATCTCTCGACCGACAAACAATTCATTCAACGCTTCGAAGAGGAAGCCGCGGCAGTGGCATCGCTTCGGCATCCGAACATTATCCAGGTGTATGATTACAATTCAGATGAAGATACACATTACATGGTCCTGGAATTTGTGCCCGGGGAAACCCTTCAAGACCGGTTGCAGAATTTGAGCTCACAAGATCGTAAACTGGAGATTGACCAGGCGATCAAGTATATTTTAAATATTTGTGATGCTCTCGGCTACGCCCACCAGCGGGGCATGATCCACCGCGATATTAAACCTGCCAACATTATGCTGGATGTTTATGGACAGGCTATTTTGATGGATTTTGGGATCGCGAAGATTTTAGGAGCAACGAGCCACACAGCCACCGGGGCAGTGGTCGGAACAGCACGCTATATTTCACCTGAGGTGATCCGGTCAGAACAGGCCGATCAACGATCAGATATTTACTCGCTTGGGGTTATGATCTATGAAATGCTGAGCGGACAACCTCCTTTCCGTTCAGATTCAACCATGTCATTGATGATGAGTCACCTGAACGACCCTGTGCCGGATCCACGAACGCTGCGATCCGAACTTCCCATTGCTCTGGTTAACATCATTCTCAAATGCCTGGAGAAAGATCGCGCCAATCGATATCAAAACGTTGCAGAATTATCATCTGACCTGAAGCGTGAAATGACCAGGCCAGCAAACCAAACCATCGCACCGCCCGCCCCAGCCGTGATGAGCCAGCCCGAGAGAACAGCCATCCCGCCCCAGTCACTCAACCAACCATCGAACGTTCAAAGCCCACAGAGACTCGTCAGGCAAGTTGACAATGAGTCAACGCCAATCAAACAATCTGGCGCTGAGCAATCCAATCTGCCTGAAAAGGTACAAACACCGGTAAAAAAATCGTATGCCTGGATGTGGCTGCTGGGACTGGGCGGTGGATCTGTGTTCTTTATCGTCTTATTTATAATCGCAGGTATCTTTTTGATGTCGCGCCAATGGACTGCAGCATCGGCGAAACCCACTGCCACCAGATCTGCAGTTGGGCAAATCGCAAACACCCAGGCAGCTGCCAGCACTTCAACCAATCAGCCGGAAGTTTTGTCCACGCAGATGCCCCCAAGCGCGACACCCGCTTTAGAGGCAACCGCAACCTATCCCCCATATTATGTCAAAATTAACAGCATCAAACGGGATGGAAATAAATATTCAGTTCAATATGAGACGTTTGGATTCGTTGAAAAACTTCATTATACGCACGTTCATTTTTTCTTTAATACTGTACCGCCAGAACAAGCCGGAATGCCAGGGTTGGGTCCGTGGAAGTTATACGGTGGGCCGCGGCCTTTTACCGGGTACCTTATCAGCCAGCGACCAGACAGTGCCACACAAATGTGCGCATTGGTAGCAAATGCGAACCATACTGTAATTGCGCAGAGTGGTAACTGCGTCGATTTACCATAAGGATGGAAATAATAAACTAGGCCGGCTCAATCCAAAAGCTGCCGTTATCAATAACTATCTTTTGCGAGCTTGTTTTTCAAATACATCGGATAACTCCAGTTCAGAGAGAGGGTGACTGATAAAAAATCCCTGAACATAAGCACACCCCAAGGAACGCAGGAACTCCAATTGTTCAACCTGCTCAACACCTTCTGCGACCACTTCAAGGTTTAACGAGCGGGCCATGGCAATCACGGCTCTGGTGATAGCCTCACTGTTCTTATTAACTTGTATATCCTGTATAAAGGATTGGTCAATCTTGAGCACCTTGAGTGGAAAACGTTTGAGGTAACCAAGCGATGAATAGCCGGTACCAAAATCATCCAATGAAGTGCACACGCCTAACTGGTCCAATTCTCTGAGGACGAGCGCGCTGTAATCAAGATTTTGCATAGCAACACTCTCGGTCACTTCCAACCGCAAACCATCGCTCTTCAGACCAGTTTCATCTAATATTTTGGCTACCATGCCAACCAGGTTCTCATGCTGAAATTGGCGGGCTGAAATGTTAACAGCCACCCAGAGATGGGGTTGACCGGCATCCCGCCAGGCTTTGGCTTGCATACAAGCAGTTCGCAGAACATATTCGCCAATGGGAATGATATATCCGGTATCTTCTGCCACAGAGATAAATTCGAGAGGAAAGACTGTTCCACGCTGAGGGTGCTGCCAACGCAGCAAAGCTTCGACGCCGATGATTTCATTACTTTCGATTGAAACAATCGGCTGGTAAAGAACCTGCCATTCCTTCCGAGCAACAGCACGCTTGAGTTCACCCTCCATCTGCAACAAAGCAACGGCACCAGCAAACATACTGGAGTCAAATACCTGGTAGCGATTTCTACCAAGGGTCTTGGCGCGATACATTGCCAAATCCGCATCGCGTAAAATCTCATCCGGTTTTTCGTAATTATTGTGATACAAAGCGATACCGATGCTGGCAGTGGGCGAGCGTTCAATAGAACCGAGCAAGGTGGTTGTCACCAGGCGGGCGCGAATCCTTTCAGCCACTCTGACGGCATCGCTGATATCATGAACTTCGTTCAGTAAGATTGCGAATTCATCACCACTGAGGCGCGAAACAGTATCTTCGGGGCGAAGGCATTGTTGAATCCGTAAGGCAGTCGTAATCAAAAGCTGATCCCCGGCGCTATGACCCAGGCTATCATTGACAACTTTAAAGCGATCAAGATCGAGAAAGAGAACGGCGAAAAACTCATTTGGGTGACGCTTGGTGTGTTCAATCCGAAAGGAAAGCCGATCCATAAAAAGAACCCGGTTTGGCAAATCTGTTAGCGGATCGTGAAGGGCGTCGTAGGCCAGACGCTCTTCGGCCATTTTGCGCGTGGTTATTTCACTTTGGGAGCCAGCTATTCGACAAGCGACACCTTGCCCATCGCACACCACCAGGCCGCGGATAAGCATCCATACAATCTTGCCATCGGCATTCATCATACGATATTCACGTTCAAGACGTGGAGAAATACCGTTTATATGTGAGTTTAATTCTGCCCGTAATTGTTTTTCATCATCTGGGTGAATGCGCTTGAACCACTCAGTTGGGCTGGTCCCAATTTCATCTTCACGATAACCCAGCATGGATTTCCAACGCGGTGAAAAATAGATAACATCCGTTTTCAAATCCCAATCCCAGACACCATCGTTGGTGGCAGTTATGATTAGTTCATAACGCTCTTTGCTTTTTCGTGTTTTTTCTTCAAACTTGTATTGGTAAAGGGCCAGTAAAATTGCAGCGTAAAGCTGCCTGCTTTCAACAGGCTCGATCAGGTAAGCAGACGGGGCAGTAAGAAGAGCCCTGGCCATGGTTTGCTTATCTGCCGTGTTTGAGATAAAAATAATAGGGAGTTGACTTGACGCACGCATACGCGCTGCGATTTCAATTCCATCCACCGGCCCCTGGAGCCTGATATCTATTATTGCCAGGTCCGGGACTAATTCACGCACAAAAGCCAGCGCGGCATCAGAAGTGGCTGCTTTTGCAATGACCTGGCATCCTACTTTTTCGAGAAGCTGCTGAATTTCTGTAGCCGAAAACTCGACCAGGAGTATCTTAATTGCCATTGGAATTTTATCTTTCATATTGCCCTACCATTAAAAAATATTTACCTATACACAGTGAAGCCCAATCCGGGGTAATTTCTCCCACTAAAATATAACGGCCATTCGTGTCCTGTTACGCAACATTGGGGTTCCCTCAAATTAACTTCAATGCAAACTATTGGTAAAATGTACTACCCAAGCAATCAAGTCTGGCACATATCATTCTAGATCGAGCATCCGTCTGAAATTGTCATCAGATTTTTCGTCATGAGTTGACAACTTTGGTGTTCCGCCATAATTCCACAATATCAGGATCGAAGTGTTTGCCAGACTGATCCAAAATATAGTTTTCAACTTCACTTTCGGAGAGACCTTGACGATAAGGGCGATCGGAGGCGAGGGCGTCCCAAACATCCACAATGGCAAAAATTCGGGCAGCGAGGGGAATTTCATCGCCTTTCAGACCGCGAGGGTAGCCACTCCCATCCCATTTCTCGTGATGACAATAAGGAATATCAAGCGCTGGACGTAAAAATTCGATTGAAGACAGCCATTTATAGGCATAGGTAGGATGGTTTTTCATGATAACCCATTCTGCCTCGTTCAGGGCGCTGGGCTTATGCAAAATTGAATCTGGAATACCCAGTTTGCCAACATCATGTAAAAGTGCGCCACGCCAGATATGCTTGATGGTATCTTCATCCAGCCCGGCAGCCTGTGCCAACTTGACCGTAATCTCTGTGACGCGCAGAGTATGTCCTTCCGTTTCTTTGTCACGCAAATCGAGCGCCTGTGACCAGCCTTCAATTGTCTTATCATATGAAAAGAGCAGCTCTTCGTGCAATTGCGTAAGCTCATTGCGCTGTTCGACGATGTGGCGATAACGATTGAGCCGGAGAACTCCCTGCAAACGGGCAAGTAGCTCGAGACTGTCAAATGGTTTGCTGATATAGTCGTCTGCGCCTGCTTTTAGCCCTGCGATACGAGATTCGCGATCATCAAGGGCAGTAATGAGCAGCACCGGAATCTCGCCGAGAAATGGGTTTGTTCGGATCAGGGTGCAAACCTCAAACCCATTCATGTTAGGCATCATAACATCTAACAAGATGATATCAGGGCGAATGGCGGCCGCAATTGCCAATCCTTCAGGGCCACTTTCAGCAAAATGAAGTTCGTAAGGCTGGTTGAAAAGTAACCCTTCCAAGGAGGCGCGCGCAACGGGTTCATCATCAATGATCAAGATTTGCGGTTGTTTGTTCATATTATTATCCTGTGGAAGGAAAGTAATCGCACGATGTGAAATGACAAGGTATGGTTCATGGTTCGTACCTTATTCCAGGCTCTCCGCGAAGTGTAGCCGTAGATCAGACAAGACGAATAGGTTTTGATAAATATGCGTTTGCTTCCATTGCAAGGCATTATTCACGATCACCGGACATGACAAGAACAGTTATGACAATGATGATTTTCCAGATATTCAGCAATCGTAGTCAGGTTCACATCATTATCGTCGACCGTGATCATTTTTTGGGGATGTGTCGAACCAACGGCCGAAAAGAACCCTTCTCAGAATAGGGTACAAAAATCAGATCAGGTTCGGCAGCGCCAGATTTGAAAGCATTCAGGCAATACGGGCGGAACACGACTGGCTGCACCAATCTTGCTTTCTTGCTCGATGGAACCAGCTTGCGAATTGGTCATCCTCTCTACCAACGTATCGACAGACCAGTCAGCTATTCAGTCGTCAGATGATTTGAAAAAGGCGCGAGAAATCATCCTTTCTAATTCCGATGCCCTTTTCTCAGGCTGTGTTTTCATATTCGCTACTGATCACTTCAGATGTACATTTAATAAGCGCATTGCAGAGTAAGTTTACCAGCATTTGCTTGAACCGGCGACCATCCGCCGTTAAAACAGTTCAATCTGGGAGAATTGAAACTTACATCCCAATAATTTGAACTGCCATACCCTTAATCACAATGAAACATAACTTGCTTTCCCGTGCAGTGACCGAGCCATAACTCTGCGACATATCTATTCTGTTTTTTTAGACAAAAAACACCCAGACAATACCGGAGATGACCCATAAAATAAGGGCAATGCCTGTAGCAAAGAATAGGCGAAAACGGATCTCGCGAAAAAACTTGCGCAGACCTTTGGCAGGGGTGGAAGATTTGTCAGTGAACGCGGAATGAAGCAGCGATATGCCTGCACCCAATGAGATCAGCCAGACAAAGATGAGCGGAAGAAGCAATGAAAGGGGTTTGTTTTGCATCGAGAGTTGGGTGATGGTAAATTAACCTGGCTTATAAGTACTGATAGCTCTATTATAACGACTGAATTCATATGTGCTTATTCAAATATCCAATATTCGCTAAATAAAACCGAATTCATTCGCTGGTTTTACCCATTCGGACGCATCTGAATATAATATTCGAATAAGCCAGGATATCTATGGAATGAGCGGAGTGGGCATCACCCAATAAGGCAGA
>CAIMZS010000002.1 GCA_903846015.1 uncultured Anaerolineae bacterium
ATATTCAACCCGGTTCATCCGGGACGATTAATGCAAGTGACAGTGATGGCGATAACACTTCCTTGAGTTGGAATGTTCCCGCCCCTCATATTGATGTATGGTACCAGGACGGCAACATCAATGCGTATGATTGGCCGGTGGGCACAACCCTGACGTTAAACATAGATGATCCGAGCACACCAGGCATAGCGGTGGATTATTCACTGCAGACCAATGTTGGTATTGCCAGTTGGGATCCCAAAACGACCCTGGGTGAGTTTCACCTGAACGGTCAGTTCCAAATTACACCAGCTATGCTGGTAACCGTCTCCGGCGCAGCGCGCAGCAAGGATTTGCTGATCTCCGCTCTGACCATCACCAGCATCGATATCGCCACCGATATTATCACTGGCAGCACCGAAGCTGCAAAACAGTTGTCTATGAATCTGAATAATTCATCATCAGGGACATGCTGCCGTAGTTTCCAGGCCGGTGCAGACGGCATCTGGACGGTGGATTACAGCCAGCCTGGTTCAAACGGCGAGCCGGTTGAAAATATTCAACCCGGTTCATCCGGGACGATTAATGCAAGTGACAGTGATGGCGATAACACCTCTTTGAGTTGGCGTATACCCAACCCGAATCTTACTGCGTGGCTGGATAGTCTTCAGATACTCGCTCGGGAATGGCCTGATAATGCCTTGCTCAACCTGACCATTCACGACCCCACCGCTGTTGTTGATGATTACCTCGCCCAGACCCGTGTCGGACCCGCCCCATGGAATTCAGACGATATTGTAGCTGTATTTAACCTGCCCAAAGATTATGTTTTGCGGGCTGGTTATGCAGTGACGGTTACAGATGGAACCACAAGCCGCAGCATGATTATCTCGAACCTGCAGGTTTTGGCCATAAACCCACTGACCGATACCGTTTCTGGTCAGGCTTCACCCAATGCTTCTGTGGAAGTTTGCGCCAATATTCCTACGGGTTGCAGCATACGTCGCGTGACGACCGGCCCATTGGGTCTCTGGCTCGCCGACTTCAGCGTGCCCGGTTCTCAGCCAGATGAGGGTATAGTCGATATTATTCCTGGCAGTAATGGCTGGGTTGGGGATAATATGCTGGATGGGAATTTCACTATGGTCTATTGGAATATTCTCAACCCAACATTTGATGTCCGCGCAAACATCGACCAGATCGAAACGTGGGATTGGCCGCTGGGTAGCACCTTGACCGTTAATATTTACACTTCAGGCATCCAGGCGCCAACAGCGGATTATACAGATTCGGGATTTGTTACCGGTCCACCACCCTGGGATGCTAGTAGAAATTACCTGGCCTTCAATTTTCTCGGTAACTTTGATATTCAACCCGGATACCTGGTGACGGTCAGCGATGGCACCACCACAAAGCAACACGTTGTCAAAACGCTCAGTATAGATGTTATTAACCAGTCAGCAGATACAGTCGCAGGCTCCGCCGCACCCGATTCTAATGTGGATGCCTGGATCTGTGATGGTGCCAACTGTTATAACCGTCATGTGACGGCTAATTCAGGAGGTAACTGGCTTGCAGATTGGAGCACAATGGGCCCTCTCGACGACGAGAAAAATACCTTCGACATTGTCCCCGGTACAAGGATTGACTCATCGCAAGGAGACGATGATGGCGACAATACCACGTATGCGATCACCATTTCGTCTGAAGTTCCGACTCCAACCACGACCGCGACGGCCACATCCACGGTTACGTTAACGCCGACGCTCACGCCTACCAATACAGCCACTCGGACTCCAACCGCGACCGCGACGGCCACATCCACGGTTACGTTAACGCCGACGCTCACGCCTACCAATACAGCCACTCCGACTCCAACCACGACCGCGACGGTCACGCCAACCAATACCGCCACTCCGACTCCAACCGCGACAGCGACGGCCACATCCACGGTTACGTTAACGCCGACGCTCACGCCTACCAATACCGCTACCTTCACGCCAACCAACACCGCCACTCGCACCGCCACCGCGACGGTGACGTCTACAGCCACCGCGACAGCGACGGTCACGCCAACCAATACCGCCACCTTCACGCCCACCAACACTGCTACACAGACCGCGACAGTGACGAATACAGCCACCGCGACGGCGACGGTCACGCCAACCAATACCGCCACCTTCACGCCCACCAACACCGCCACTCGCACCGCCACCGCGACAGTGACGTCTACAGCCACCGCGACGGCGACGGTCACGCCAACCAATACCGCCACCTTCACACCCACCAACACTGCTACACAGACCGCGACAGTGACGAGTACAACCACCGCGACCTTTACGCCCACTAATACAGCCACCCGGACGCCAACCGCGACGATCACGCCGACCAACACTGTCACTCGAACACCCACCGTAACTCTCACGCCCACCAATACTGCCACCCGGACGCCAACCGCCACGATCACGCCGACGAGTACTGTCACTCGAACGCCAACCGTAACTCTCACGTCTACCAAAACCGCCACACCGACCAAAACTGCTACCCGGACGCCCACCGCGACGATCACGCCGACCAAAACCGCCACCCCGACGCCAACTGCGACTTTCACATCAACAAAAACTGCCACCCCGACCAAAACTGCCACCCCGACCAAAACCGTGACGGTAACACCCACCAATACTGCCACTCAGACGCCACCCACCCCGGCTGTGCCTGTGCTTGTGTCGCCAGTCAACGCCTTGGTAACCAATGATACGACCCCTGCGCTGGCCTGGAACAGTGTAGTCAACGGCAATACCTACCAGGTGGAGATCTCCACTGTATCCAGCTTCGCCACCAAAACGCAGACCTTCACCGGAGCGCCCGGGGTTCTGACCTATACTGCCACAATTCTGGCAGACGCTGTCTACTACTGGCACGTGCGCGCATTGAATGTCACTAATGGGACAGGAGCCTGGAGCGCGTACCGCTCCTTCACGATCGACACCACCCCACCTCTCGCGCCGGTCTTGATCAGGCCTTTGGCAGGCGCATCCAATATCGGCACACCCGTTTTCGTGTGGCTGGCGAGCGCGTCTGGGTTATGGTACCAATTCCAGTATGATAACGATGCAAACTTCTCCAGCCCGGTGTACACCTCCGCAGAGCTGCCAGTGAAGACATTCATCTTACCGCCCACAATGCCGCTGGGGACGTATTCCTGGCATGTGCGCGTCAAAGATGCTGTCGGCAACTGGAGTGCCTGGAGCCTGGCGCGTGTGATCACCATCCAGCCGCCAGTCCCGCTTGCGCCTGTCCTTGTATCACCACTCAACGCCTTTTTAACCAATGATACGACCCCGGATCTGATCTGGAACAGCGTGGTCAACGGCAATACTTACCAGGTAGAGATCTCCAGGGTCCCCACCTTCGTTATCAAGCTGCAGAGCTTCACCGGAGCGCCCGGGGTTCTGAGTTACACCGCCACAGCCCTGGCAGATGGTGTCTATTACTGGCACGCGCGCGCATTGAACGTCAGCAGTGTGGCCGGGCCCTGGAGCGCCTACCGCTTAATCCGGATCGACAGCACCCCACCTCTCGCGCCGTTCTTGATCAGGCCTGCCAACGGCGCATCCTTCACAATCACGCCTGTCTTTGGTTGGCTGGCGAGCCCCACTGCCTTGAAGTACCAGTTCCAATATGACAACGATGCGAATTTCTCCAGCCCGGTCTACACCTCCGGGGATCTGATGGGGCTGACCATCACCCCGTCCAGCATGCTGGCGGGCACCTACTACTGGCGCGTGCGCGCCAAAGATTCCGCCGGCAACTGGAGCGCCTGGAGCCTGGTGCGGACAATCATCAAGCTGCCCTAAGTTTCAGAGACACCTGTATTGATTGAAATCAACCACGCTGTGGATCTGCCGCAAAACACGGCGTTGGTTTAGCAAGCTGCCTGCCCGCTCATTCATCGGACAGGCAGCTTCTTTGTTTCAGGATGTTGGGAATATCAGGGATTTTGAAACTAAACAGCGTGCAATACGGGAAATCTGCATATAATAGGCGGACTTTATGGACACTCTTACCCCCACCCCCACCCGCGAATTCTGGCAAGGAGCACGCCAGGAACTGCCTATTCTATTGGGCGTCATCCCGTTCGGCATGATCTACGGCATCCTGGCGTTGAGCGCCGGAATGAGCCCGCTCGATGCGCAGGCCATGTCTTCGGTAATCTTTGCCGGTTCATCCCAGTTCATGACGGCCAAGCTGATCAGCGCCGCCACACCCGGCCTGGTGATTATCTTGACCGGTTTCGTTGTCAATCTGCGCCATGCGCTTTATTCGGCCTCACTGGCGCCCTACACCCGTCATCTGCCCTTGAAGTGGAAGGCCGCCCTGGCTTATTTGCTGACTGATGAGGCTTACGCCGTCAGCATCATCAACTACCAGCGCCCTGGCGAAATCACCCACCGGCACTGGTTCGTGCTCGGTTCTGGACTGGCGCTGTGGAGCTCATGGCAAATCTCCACCGGGGTCGGTATCTTTCTTGGGGCGCAAATCCCATCCGCCTGGGGGCTGGATTTTGCCCTGCCGCTCACCTTTATCGCGTTGGTCGTGCCGGGCCTGAAGGATCGCCCTGGCATTGTCACATGGATCGTCGCCAGCCTGGCGGCCCTGCTGTTTTTTGGGCTGCCTTTCAAGCTGGGCCTGATCGCTGCGACCTTTATCGCCATTGCCAGCGGCTTATGGAGTGAAAAGAAATGAATATCTGGATTGTTATGATCGCCATTGGGCTGCTCACATTTGCCACCCGCCTGAGTTTTATCGTCCTGATGGAACGCATCAAGCTGCCGCCCATCTTGCTGCGCGCCCTTCGTTTTGTCCCGATCGCTGCGTTGAGCGCCATCATCGCGCCGGAACTTGGCTATTACAAAGACAACCTGGCGATTTCGCTCACCAACCCGCGCCTGCTCGCGGGCTTGGTGGCGACTGCCGTTGCTTATCGCACCAAGAGCGTGATGTGGACCATCGCCGCCGGGATGACGGTGTTCTGGATATTAAAAATCTGGCTGTAGGAACTCGAAAGCCAAATGCCTGCACAAAAGCAAGCATTTTTGCCATAATGCCGATAGTGCCCGTTCTAGCAGGGCCGATAGTGCCCGTTCTATAGCTCTTCAGAAAAAGAATTAGGATTTGTAGTAACGACTTCAGTCGTTTAGCAAGGAAAAGCAATGAAAGTCGCCGCTGCCATGCAAAATAATTATCTGAAAAACTATAGCCGGGCCGGTTCAGACACGCACTTGCTCTAATCCGCGTTTATCCGCGCTCGTCCGCGGCCAATTTGGTTTACCTCTTTGACCATTACACAAAATTCTTAAAAAGCCCTTCCTTCGTGGTCAAAAGGCTTTTCTTTTCCGGCCTGTCCGGATGAAGGGTGAATAGAGCCGGTTTATTGCTCAAATGGGTAACGCACACCGATCTCAGACCGGATATGATCCATCAATTCCATGTTAGCCAGTGTCTGGGCATGGGTCATGCCGGGGCTCTCCAGCAGCCCGGCGCGAATGCAGCGCATGGCCTCTTCAGTCTGATATTCAAAGCCTCCGGCGCGCACCGGCCGGTTGACCGTTATTTCCGTATCATTGACCGAGAGTGTGGCCCGGGTGGCTGCCCAATAATTGGCGTGGATGCGAATATAACCATTCACGCCATAGATAAACATATCATTGACATCGTTGCTGAGAAAACTGGTGGTGAACTGCGAGATCACCCCATTCGGATATTTCAGCACCCCGGAAGTCATTAAATCCACACCCGTTTCGCTCAGAATGGCCTTCGCCCCAAAAGATTCAGGGTTTTGTCCCACTACCCACTGAGATGTGGAAATGGGGTAAACACCCATATCCAGCAGGGTACCACCGGCAAGTTCAGGATTGAGCCAGCGCTCGTCCTTGTCCTTCGGAATGCTGAAACCGAAAGTTGATGAGATCAGATGCAGATCGCCGATGCTGCCCTCATCCAGCCACTGCCGGATTTGAGCGTAAATCGGCAGGAAGCGCGTCCAGAGCGCCTCGAGCAGGAAAACGTTTTGTCCCCTCGCAGTCTCGATCAGTTTTCTGGTCTCGGCAGCATTTACCGTCAGCGGCTTTTCACACAGCACCGGTTTACCGGCGTTGAGACATAACATTGTGTTTTCAAAGTGCATAGTATGCGGGGTAGCAATGTAGACTGCATCCACCTGCGGATCATTGACCAGCGCCTCGTAAGAGGTGTACACCTTCTCGCCACCGTTCTTCTCTGCGAATGCTTTGCCGCGCTCCGGATTGCTGCTTGCCACGGCATAAAGGGCGGCATCATCAATCGATGCCAGTCCATCCGCAAACTGCTGCGCGATGCGTCCCGGCCCTAAAAGACCCCAATTAAATCGTTTGTTTGCCACTTTTCGCTCCTGTTTCAAGTTGAAGGTGATTAATTAATCCTCTCGTTCCCCGTTAATTATGGCTGCGCGTCGGCCTGTTGTCAAGCTCTCGCGCCAGGTCTGAGAATCGAGAGAGCCGGGGACGCCGACCCCGGCTCTCTTTTCAAAGGAGGAGAAGAGAAACGCTTTACTATCTAACTTTATCACTAATGCATCTGCAATACTTGACGCTTACCCTATGTTTACCCTATGCTTACCCCACAACTCACGATTGGTTCATCAGTAGTTAAACCTTGTTGCAAACGTGCCCGTTCCAGCAGTGCCCGTTCCAGCACATGCTCTTACCCTCGCCCTTGACCTTATCCGCGTCCATCCGCGGCCAATGGTCTTTTACCACGCCAATTCCCAAACAGCCTAAATCTACCGGTTCAGACCCTCGCCCGGTTCCGCACGGAAATTGCATCTGCTGGGCAGCTATACAAGCCTATGATTCCACCAACATGCGCGCCATCTCCGACAGCCTGAAATCCGGATTACTCAGCGCCTTGAGTATCAACCCGTTGATATCGGGTGACATTCGTTTTACATTGCGCAGCTTGCGTTTCAGCGTAGACTCGTCCAATAAATCCTTGTGGGTGGCCATCTTTTCAATTTCCTTAACTTCCGCCAGCAAGTCTTCCTGGTCAGACGGTTCCAGTCCGTCTTGTTGGCTGATGGCCCGATAGATTTTCGCAAAGAGTTCCTGCACGCTGTTGCTTGTTTTGTTGCTGCTAAAGCTTATTTTGTCGCGCCCCACGAAGTCGCCGCCGCTGGTGTTAACATTCCCGCCAACATAAACGCCCCCTCCGGTAATGACATTTTTGTTGTTGTTGCCAATCACAATATTGTTACCATTGATGCCAGCAATATCACCGATGTTAACGGCGCCCCTTCCGGCGTCATTCTTATTGGAAATAACGGGTTTATCACTCATTTGTCACCTTCTGGTTGTTCACCTGTGGGCCCGGTTTTTGCGGGCGATAATTCTGCCAGGGCTTCATGGGCATCGATTGCATCACTCGACTCTGATGGAGCTTCAGCGATGATCTTTTGAAATTCAGCGCGCGCATTTTCCAACTGACCTGCGTTGTAATATGCCACGGCCATATTATAACGCGTTCTGAACCGGTTGGGATTGTGTGTCAAAATTTCCTGGTAGCTCTGAATGGCTTGATCATAATGTGCCTGGCTGGTTTCCAACAAACCCATGTTCTCGCGCGCATCCCATAAGTTCGGGTCTTTTGCGATGGCTGTGTCCAGATCGCTGCGCGCTCGCTCGATTTTTCCGATTTTAAAGTAAGCATAGCCACGGTATGAATACGCGGATGCCGCCGCCGGGTTGTCTTCGTAAGCAACTGCCTGATTCAATTTTTCGATAGCTTCCGGGTAGTTTTCGATGCCGAGCAGCGCGCTGCCCCAACCCAGCCACAATACAAAATTACCGCTTCCATCCAGTAAATAGTGATCTTCGAAATCCCGGTTAGCGCTGGCATACTGACGGCGCGCATTATTGGCCACGCCGCGGTTTAAGTAAGCGGCTGCAAAGCGCTGGTCCAGTGTGATGGCCTGGTTGAAGTCATCCAGGGCCTCTTCCAGCTTGTTTGGGGCTGATATCAACGCCATACCTCGGTAGTTGTAGGTATATTTGTTGCGCGGATCAATTAACAGGCTTCGCGTGCAATCCTGAACAGCCTCATCGTTCTTGCCGTTATTAAGGTGGATGCGCGCGCGGTTGGTGTAGGCGGTCGCCATATTGGGGTCGATGCTCAGCGCCAGGTTGAGCGTTTTCAGTGCGTCGGCCTCCCGGTTAAGGCCGTAATAGGCTGTACTGAGATTGACCAGTGCCTGCACATCCGCTCGGTTGTGCCGCACACGTCGTTCCAAATCTTCGATCGCATGCTTGAAATCTTTTTCTTCAATATCAGCCCCCAGTAGAAAACCCATCCCCTCGCTGGCGCGCTGACGGGCAATCCGGCTCGTCCGCAGATAATATTCCGCGATGTAAGCGTAATTGGTGTAATTAGAATAATCCGCCAGGTCATCCAATTCTCTCGCGTTGGTCAGGCCCAGTTTGGCGGCCAATATCTTGCGCTCTTCCATCAGTTCATTTTTCAGTTGGTCCTCTAATGTTTTTTCCTCATCGCTCATGGATGGATCACGCAGCGGATCGTTAAGCGAGAGTTTGTTCAGGCGCTGGTAATATTCATGAAAGGTGAAAATGCCCAGGTTTGTAAACTGGGGGTACCTGCTGCCCACTTTGGTATACAGGATTGCGCGGTCGATCCAGTTAATGATGGTCTGGGTGTCAAAGCGTGTGGTTAGCAGGATCTTACGGATATCGCTGGTGGCCAGGTTCTGCACATCGTCAATCCCCATTTCGGAAAGGCGTGCCTCGTGCAAGGCACTGATACCCTGTAGATCGTGCAGTGACAACTCCAACCCGTTGGTTGGTTTTGTGTTCAGAACGCGATTGGCCTGTTCCTGCAGCCAGCGAATACCTGAACTTGGGAAGGTGCCGATCGCAAATGCTGCCGCGGCGGCCCACGCCATTGCGCTGGTTTGGGTCTGATCGCCCGCCGAGAGCTTGCCCCCGGCAGCCAGGATCAGAGACGAACCCACAAAAGTGATCGCGACCGACACCAACATGCGCATGATGATCGTACTGTAGACCTGCGGTTGCAGGTCAAAGGTGTTGTAACGCCGGGTAAGTTCCTGGACGGAAAAAACGTACGCACCCAGGTATCCGAAAAAGACCAGTGTGGCCGTTTCGCTCGTGATAAAGCTCAGCGTGTTTTTGAAAGCATAGCCGACCAGCACCATGATCGACACCAGCATGATCAGAAAAATATAGAGTAGGAACTGCCTCGGGTTGTAGGTCGTCTGGTAGAGCTCACGCACTGTATTATCAAGCTCGTCCTCTTTAACCAGACCCAGCAGCCGAAAATCATCCTTCAGGCGCTTCTGGTGCGTTTCGGCTGCAAAGCCACGATAAGCCAGATAACTGACCGGGAAGAAGCCGAGCAGCGCAAGTACGAAGAAAAGCCAGCCGATGGTGCCCCAGGTTTGAACCCAGGTGGACGCATCCAATGCGAACAACCAGTTTAGAATTGTCACGATAACACTCCAACCAGCAATATCCCACGGTGGAACCATTCAAACTATCCATTGTTCCACCCGAATCGCACATCTTTACCCTTTTATTATGACACATTCAAGCAAGTTTGTGAACTGCCCTTGCTCTAATCTGCGTAATCATCTAAATCTGCGTAAATCTGCGGTTCAGACACGTGCCCTTGCTCTAGTCTGCGTCCAATGGTTTTTTACCACGCCAATTCCCAAAATCCATGATTTTCTTAAGCAAATCATGGCACGCTGGTAATAACTCCAATGAAACGCACCCAAATGATAATATAATCGTTTAACAGATTAAGAAACGGAGCATTCCATGACAGACAGCGAAGAACTGACAAAAGCTTCATTAACCGGTTCCGGGGCAATTGCTCATGGAAACGGTGCTCAGGCTGTTGGCGCAGGTGCAATACTCATCAATGGCGCTGCAACGAATAGCAGCATTTCCATTGACAACCGTACCATCAATTCCTGCCCATCCTTTCACCCTTCAACTCAAGTCCCTTATTCGCCGCACATTCGCATAGATATATCCTCCCGAAATCCGCATGGATCACTGGCAAATCAAATCTCACGTACCCCGTCCCCTTGCACAACTTACATGCCGGGTTCCCCGGATCCCCAGGCGTCCACCGCGATCCAGCCGGCAGCGACTTCCGCCAGTCCCTCACCAGTCTCGGGCTGCTGCGCTCTGCCTTCATTTTTGCAATCACCTCAAGCGCTGTTTTCATTCGCATTATCCTTATCAGCCAGGTACTGATTCAAAGCCGCAAACGGATCACGCGCCTCAGGCTTTGTATTTCGCGCCCAGCCCGGCCTCCCGGCTGCCAGCCCCTCCTGCGCCCAATCCACCCAGCCGAAATTGATCACCGAATACAACCCCCCGCCATTCTTCCTCGGAGTCGCACACCACGCCGACCGCGCCCCACTCAGCGCCTCCGTCGTCGCAGCCTCGCCATACTGCGCCACCATCGCCCTCACGGTTTCAATCCGCCCCAGCTCAGTCGCCGGGATAGCCACCAGCTGCGCCGCCTTGACCAAAATCATTTGCGCCCGTCCATCATGCGCCTGCAGGTTATACAGGTTTTTATACTTACCGCTTTCAAAGGCAGTAGCAGCCGGAACATGCTTCTTCTGCTCTTCTGCTTCTACCTCTTTATCTACCTCTACTTCTTCTTCTACTTCTGTCACGAAATCGTGACCATCCTGCCCGCCCTCCGTGACATCGTTCACCGGCCCGCGCACCCCCGAACGTTGCCTTTGCTTCCGTTCCCTCTCGCTCAAAGGTGCCTGGCGCTTCTCAAAATTCGTAATCCACAGCGAACCCTCCCTCCGGGTAATGATTCCCACGCCCACCAGCTCCTCCACATCCGCCCGCAAACTCGCCGCATCCGTCCGCAAAATCCAACCGATCTCAGTCAGCCCCGGCAGCTCCCCTCCCCGTGAATACCGCCCAGCCAGCAAAAATAACTCAATCGCCCGTCTCCACAGGTGATCAGCCATCTGACCCATCTTCGGATCATCCAAAATCTCAGTGTACGCCTTGATCCATGTATACATATTTTTATGTCATGCCAGAGCCGATGCACTTTCGGCTCGTGGCAATCTCCTTTTCAAATAAGTCTCTCATCCTTCACCGGCATCGTCTTCGCCGTCAACGCCGCCGCTCCAACTCATCATCATCCGCACAATCACCTCACTCATTCCACAAACCTGCCTCATCCCCAACCTTGGACGATGGGGCAGGGTGGCGCCCCCGTGAACTGCCCGGCCCTGGCACCACAAACCGCTTCCCCGAACCTGTCGCCACAGCCCCCGGCTCATCCCGAGAAACCGCCTCCGCAGGCCCCTGCCGCCGGTACCTGCTCCGCACCCGCGCATGCTCAATCGTCCGGCACTCATAACACCGCACATACCCGCCATCCGCAATAACCTGCCGGCCCTCACAGTTTTTATCGATAACCTTCCCACACAAACATAAATAAAAATCCACCTTATCCACCTCAACAATATGGAACTCCCTGCCGTTCACGCTCCTCACCAACATTTCACACCATCCTTTCGATAGTCACTGCCAACGCCCGCACCTTCAGCACGAGCCAGATTCACGGAAAAACCAAATAAATCATCTTCGCCGCTTCAACTTCAAAAGCACCGCAACCACCAGCTCCTTGGCGCTCGCCTCCCCCACGCCGCTCAATTTATCAACCGCATTCTTCACCGCCCGCTGGCAGGCCACCTGCTCCTCCGGCGAAAGCGTCTTCACCCACGCATCAAACACACTGGCAGTTTCCTTCATATCAAGCATATCCACTCCCATCTAAAAAATCCGCCGCCGACATCCTAAAATAACCTCGCTTGCACAACCGCCCGATCCGCGATCCATTCCCGAATAAAAGGCATCCACTTCCTCGCAACCCTCAAATGCCCAATCTTCTCCTCAATCCGTACCTTGCGGCTCACCAGCTCCACCAGATAATCATCCAACTGCTGCTCCTCACCACCCAGCATATAACCAGCCTGCCCGCTCGAAGCCAGAATCGGATACCCCAGGCCCTGCAGCCGCTCAATCGCTTCTCTAATCTGCCTATCCTTCCCGCACGAAGCCAGCTCAGACGGCCGCACAAAAACCTTAAAAACCTGCATAACCAGCATCGGCCGGCTCACCCTCCGCCCGGCATCCTGCATCAACACCCGCAGCACCTTCCGCTCCAACCCATCATCCACACCCTCCAGCAGCAAATCAAACACCGGATGCGTAGCCATCACACACCTCCTTTATTAATAACTGCGAAATAACTGTCATTGCGAAGCAACTGTCATTCCGAAATAACTGTCATTGCGAGGAGCGTGCCCTCCGCGACGTGGCAATCTTCACTAAGCAACTGTCATTCCGAAATAACTGTCATTGCGAGGAGCGTGCCCTCCGCGACGTGGCAATCTTCACTAAATAACTGTCATTCCGCCTCAACACTTCCAGCCCCGCCCACCGGCATCGACCGGCCCAGCCCCGGCATCTCAGCCGCCACCCGCAGCAGCTTCTCCCGCACCGCCCCGCGGATAAACTTCGACCGGTCCGTATCCACCGCCTTCACCACCTTCCAGATCTCCGCCTCCAGCTTCTCATCCACCTCCAGAGTAATAAACGGCATCTCATCACCTCCTTATCAACTGAACAGATCACCTGTTAACTTTTGTCTACTGATAATAGAACATATATTCTAAACATACAACCCCCCAAACCTTAACAAATGCCAATCTTTAAGCTTCCCGTCAGGAAAAACAAAGCCTCCCCCATTTGTGCCCTTCAAATGGGGCTGTTTCGCCTGCGTGTTTTCCGCAGGAGGTGGCCAAAGGCCGGAGGGGGTCCGCTCTCAACGCTTACCAAAATCCTTACCAATTCCTGACAAATAACACTTGCCATCCCCCCCCTTTTTCCTGTAAGCTTAATTTCGTATTCAATAAAATCTAGCTCCAAGGGATCCTCAGAAATAAACTGACTTCATCAAGATAAAAATATTCATTTCTGAATAAACAGTCCACAACAACGGAATCAAGGTCATCTTGTCCATAAATTAATATTTAAGGGAGAAAAAATATGGCAGCCCAAAGTAGAAAGAT
>CAIMZS010000003.1 GCA_903846015.1 uncultured Anaerolineae bacterium
CGGCTATGAACACTCTTCCCTACACGACGCTCTTCCGATCTATCACATCAGCGTTGCGGATGGTGCTCAGACGATGGGCAATGACAAAGCTGGTGCGGCCCTTGAGCAGTTTTTCGAGCGCTTTTTGGATAAGGCGCTCGGTGCGCGTATCAACACTGGAGGTGGCCTCATCCAGGATCAGGATCCTGGGATCGGCCAGCGCTGCGCGGGCAATCGAAAGCAGCTGGCGCTGTCCCTGGCTCAGACCAGAACCGCGTTCACCCAGAACGGTTTGCAGTTTTTCAGGCAAGCGGTCGATGAAGGTATCGGCATGCGCCAATTCGATGGCGGCGCGCACTTCGGCGTCGCTGGCATCCGGCTTGCCAAAACGAACGTTCTCCATCACCGTGGTGCTGAACAGGAAGGTATCCTGCAGCACGATACCGATTTGTTTGCGCAGCGATTCGGCGGTTACATGGCGCACATCCGTGCCGTCAATGCTGACAGACCCGCCGGTCACATCGTAAAAGCGCGGGATCAGATTAATGATGGTGGTCTTGCCTGCCCCGGTGGGACCGACAATAGCGATGGTCTGACCCGGTTCGGCGGTAAAGCTAACACCCTTCAGCACCGGCTCGCCTTCTTTGTATTCAGCCGTCACATTCTTGAATTCAACCCGGCCGTTGATCGATTTCATAATCGCGGCATCCGGCGCATCGACGATGGCGGGGTCTTCATCCAGCAGGCCAAAGATACGTTCGGCGCCGGCAATCGCGCTCTGAATATTGGACCACAGCACAGAGATCTGCTGAATGGGCTGGTTAAAACGCTGAACGTAGGCCAGGAAAGTGATCACAAGACCCAGTGAAACCGCGGTTCCAAACAGGGTTGCGCCGTTAAGCAGCGCCAGCCCGCCTGCACCCACCACAATCGCGAGCGCCAGGTAACCCAGCGCTTCCAGCGCGGGCGCCAGCGCCGCAGTGAAGGTGACCGCGCGCACATTGGCATCCCGGTTGGCGGCATTGGTGACGCGGAAATTCTCGATATTTTCCTCGGCGCGGTTGAAGGCCTGCGCCTCGCGCACAGCCGAAATACTTTCCTGCAGGCTGGCGTTGACCGAACCCATTTCCTTGCGGCTGGCGCGGAAAGCCTTGCGGGCCTGATCCGAAAAATAAACCGTCACGATGATCATCAACGGGGTGACCGCCATGCTCAACAGCGCGAATGGAATATTCTTCGTGAGCATGTTGTAGGCAATCCACACCAACAGAAGCGCACCGCTGGCAACGTTCACCAACGCAAAGCTGATGGCCTGGTTGATGGTTTCAGTATCGTTGGTGATGCGGCTCATCAGGTCACCGGCCTCGTGCTCGGCGTAATAACCGATCGGCAGGCGGTGTAAGTGTTCAAACACTTCGGTACGCAAGGAAAGCAGCACATGCTGACCGGCCCAGGTCATCGAGAAAAAGGTCATGCCTGTCAAAACAGAACCCAGCACAAACAGGGCGATGATCAGCAAAATCATACGCACCAGCCCGGCAGCACGTTCGTCATTGGTTTGTGTGCCATCCATCCGGGGGGCAGCCAGGCCGCCCAGGGCAAAGACCTTTGTGATAATCACCTGGGTAATGCCATCCGGCTGTTTACCTGCAGCCAACCAACAGTTAGCGCCCGGCGCAGCGCTGTCCGGCGCGCTTGGCGCTCCGGGTAAGCTGAACCCGCTGGCGGCAGCCGCCGGTGAGAGATAACAATCGACCAACTGACCGGTAAGTTCAGGGCTGGTTACCTGGGCCCAGGTGGCGATGACCACAAAAATGGCCGCCATCGCCAGCGATGCCCAGAAAGGCGCAAAATGTTCCACCAAACGGCCCAGGGTTGCCCCGGCGCTTTTGGGTTTCGATGTTTCTTGATCCAATAATCCGTGACCGCGCATCATAGGCCGGGTACTCCCTTCTCGTTCACATTGTCGCCAATCAACTGCGACGTATAAATCTCGGCATAAATTTCGTTATTTTCCAACAGATCGGCGTGTTTGCCAATCGCCACCACCTTGCCCTTCTCCAACACGATGATCTGGTCTGCATTCATGACCGTGCTGATGCGTTGGGCGATGACAAAAGAGGTGCGATTCTTCATCAGCTTTTCGAGCGCTTCCTGGATGTGGGCCTCGGTGCCAAGATCGACGCTGGAGGTTGAATCATCCAGGATCAGGATGCGCGGATTGAGCAGCAGCGCCCGGGCAATCGCAACGCGTTGTTTCTGCCCACCCGAGAGGGTCGTACCGCGCTCGCCCACCGGTGTATTGTAGCCATCCGGGAAGGACATGATGAAATCATGGGCAGCGGCGGCGGTGGCGGCAGTGGTGATTTCCTGATCAGTCGCCTCCGGTTTGCCAAAAGCGATATTGTCACGGATGGAACCCGAGAAAAGGGTGGTCTCCTGCAGCACAATCCCAATCTGGGCGCGCAGAGATTCGAGTTTCAGGTCACGCAAATCCTGGCCGTCGATGCTGATGCGCCCATCCGTGGGATCATAAAAACGAGGCAGCAAGTTAATGATGCTGGTCTTGCCCGACCCGGTGGCCCCCAGCAGGGCGATGGTCTGACCGGGTTTGGCTTCAAAGCTGACCTTGTCCAACACCGGGTCGCCGCCGCCGACATAGCGGAAGGTGACATTCTCGAAGTTGATATACCCGGTTACCTCGGGCAGCGCCCGGGCATCTGGTTTGTCGGTTACATCCGATTTGGCATCCAGGATCTCAAAGATACGCGCCGCCGAAGCCGCTGCCTGTCCAAACTGGGTGATGATAAAACCAAGCTGGGCAACCGGGAAAAAGATGTACATCAGGTACATGCTGAATTCCTGCCACTCCCCCAGCGTCAGGGTGCCCAGGATGATCTGCCTGCCGCCGACATACAGGGTGGTGGCCTGACCAAGGTTGGCGATCAGGAAGATGAGCGGCATGAGAAATGTGAACATGCGCGCAATCGTGATTTGCTGCTTCATCAACACATCGGCGGCGGCATTGAACTTGGCCTGCTCGCTCTTTTCACGGGTGAAAGCCTTGACCACCTTGATACCCGCCAGGTTTTCCTGCAAAATGGTATTCAGGGCCGAGAGCTTTTGCTGCACCCTGGCAAACAGAGGCTGGCTGATGGAGCCAAAGACAACAAACAGGATCATCGCAACCGGCAGGATCCAGATGGTGGCAAGCGCCAGTTGGGCATTGGTGCTGAACAGGATGATGAGTGTGGCAACCAGCAGGATGATGGCGCCAACCAGCTGCAGCAGGCCCTGCCCCAGGAAGAGGCGCACTTTTTCGACATCATCTGTAGCGCGGATCATCAATTGGCCGGTCTGGTTCTGGTCGTGATAAGAGAAAGACAGGCGCTGGATCTTGGCATACAGATCGTTGCGCAGGTCATAGGCCACAGCCTGCGAATTGCGCTCGGCCCAATAGGTCTGCAGGAATGAGAACACGCCGCGCAGCACCGCGAACCCGACAATAAACAAGGCAGCCTGGATCAGCAGGTTGGGCGCGCTGGTTTTGTCGGCACTCAATTGGCCGACAAGTTGTTCCTTCGTCCAGGTGCTCGGGTACTTCAGAAAATCCAGGATCTTCGGCAGGGCCTGTGACATGGCGAAAGCCGGGATCTGATTCAACACCTCGAGCATTTTGGTGGCGATGACACCGCTGGTGACGGCATCGATGATGCTGCGGATAAGATGCGGAACGGCCAGCTGCGAGAGCGTGGCAACGATCAGGAAGATATAAGGCAGGGTGGCCTGGCCTCGATAGTTCCACAGGTAGCGCGAAGCCCGGCCTATGACATTGCCCTGGGAGGCCATCGATTGGCGGGGTGCGCGGCGGGACATGGATTGAGATGCTTGCACAGTTAATTTCCTTTTCAACACAAGACGAAGATGAAGATTAATCCAGATAGATTGGAGCAGCCTGCGACACAGGGTTAACCGATGTAATATTCAAATCCATCAGTTCCAGCGGGCGGCGCAGCAACCAGCCCAATAGGGTAGTAAAAATGCGTTGAAGCATAAAACCGGGCGTCAGCACCGTCACCATCAGGCCGCTCTTCCCGTTCGTAGCCGGGGAGGCCAGCCAGAGCGCTTTCTCAGCCGGGACCTCGGCAGCGTTGCCCCATAAAGCCGCGACGAAACGGATCGGGTTCATTTTGCTCTCATAGCCTCTGACGGCGTGCACCTGGCTTAACATTTCGGTGCGCACCAGCCCAGGATTGAAACCAAACACACCCATAGCGCTGTCTTTGTACTCGGCCGCCAGGGCTTTCGTGAAATTACGCACCCAAACCTTGCTGGAAGTGTAAGCGTTCTGGTACTTGATCGAGCCGGTATCGCCGCGGCCCAGCAGGTTGATCAGCTTGCCGCTTTTCTGCGCAACAAAGCTGCGCATGGCAACCACGGAGCCATTATAGGTGCCGATCATGTTGGTGTTAATGACGTTCAAAAAATCTGGGCTGGGGATCTGGGCGGTTGGCCCATACGGCGCCGATAGACCGGCATTGTTGACCCAAATATCGATATGGCCATAGGTTTGGATGGCATGGTCTGCCAGGGCTTGAACCTGCGCCATCACGCTGACGTCGCAAGCCAGGCCGCTGGCCTGGGCCCCCGCGGCTGTCAGCATTTTAACGGCCGCATCCACCGTGTTCTGAGTGCGTGAGGCAATCACGATGCTGGCTCCGGCGCGGGCATAGGTCTGGGCAATCGCCAGTCCCAACCCACGCGAACCACCGGTGATCACGGCAACTTTTCCTTTTAACAATTCTGACACTTTGACTCCTGAATTAATTAACGGCTGGTGAAAACGAGTATCCATTCGGAAGCAATCCGACTAAATCGGAGTACATCTATCATAGTTAAGCATACCTATTAGTTAAGCAAGCTGAAATATATCCCCCGTGAAACCAGTTGTCAAGGCGGCAGGCGCGCTGGAATTAAACTCTAATGGAATTCAAATAAAAGCAGGCTGACCCCCATGCGGCCGTTGGCCGCGCCTCTATTGAGCGGTGTTGCCGCCGTCAACCAGCAGCAGGTGACCGGTGACGAAGGATGAATCCGGGCAAGCCAAAAAGAGCACGGCGCGAGCAATTTCGTCGGGGTGGGCAAAGCGTTTCATCGGCAGGTAGGCGGATGATTCCTGGATGGCTTCAGCCAGGCTGACAGGACCGGAATGTTCAAAGTAGCCTGTTTCCAACCAGCGATCCACAAAGGTGTCACCCGGGCACACGGCGTTGACGCGGATGTTTTCGGCGGCATGATCGAGAGCCATCGATTTGGTCATCTGCGCGACTGCCCCCTTGCTGGTGGCATACGGCAGCGCACCCTTGCCGCCCACCACGGCCCAATCCGAGGCGTTGTTGACAATGACGCCCCCGCCGGCCTTGCGCAGCTCGGGGATGACCAGGCGCGACATGCGCCACACGGCGGTCACATTGAGAGCCATCGTGCGGGCCCAATCGTCTTCACTGGTAGTCTCGGCGGTACCCCGGGTGACGATGCCGGCATTGTTGAACAGAATATCGATATGCCCATAGACCTGCGCGGCGGTTTCGACCAGGCGAGCACACTGCCCGGCATCGCTATGATCGGTTTCGACAAACAGCGCCTGCGCGCCGGAGGCTGTCAGCCTGGCCTGCAAATCCTGGCCCAGGTTGGCGCGGCGCCCGCTAAAAACAACGCTGGCGCCCTCGGCAGCGAATAAAAGCGCAGTCGCCTGACCGATGCCGCTGGTCGCGCCGGTGATAATGGCTGTTTTTCCAGTTAGTTTGCCCATACAGAATGTCTCCTTTTAAATGGCGGATGCAATTTTAGTTTTACTTTTTTAAGACAATCGGCGATAGTCCCGCTTCCTGCACGAGGCACGAGCCCTTGCCCTTGTTCTAATCATGCTCATCATCTAATCCGTGTAATCATGGTTCAGATCGTTGCTCTTTTCCGTATCGCGGTTAAAAGGTTTTTGCAATGCAACCATAATTGGAACAACCGCGACTCATTTTAATCCGGAAATCAAATTTCCGTGACACCAATTGAACCCCTTCACCCGCTGAACCCATTACCCATCCTCGTAATCAGCGAAAATCTGCGCTAGTGCCCGTTCTAGCAGGGCCGGTTCAGACAGGCTCTAATTTTGCTATCATTTCTTCAACTCGCCCAATAATATAGAATTTATGTTCTATTTACCTTGACAACCTCTGCAATTATCCGTATACTCCTTAACAAACTGTTCCCAATTCAAAGAACCAACCACCACCTTCACAAATTCTCAAACACGAGGCTTTGGACACCAAAAGCGTGACTGAATGTTACCCAGTGTTACCCAGTGTGACCGATTGAGACACTCGGGTGCCCTGCCCCTGCTGTCATTGCGAGCGGCGTTCTCCCGCGCGGCAATCTGCCCCTGCACCCACTCCCAATTCATTTTCGCCGAAAAGTTGCACCTCACTCCCAACCTGTTGTCGGATTGAGTGGCTTGTTGTATAGTAGTATCAACGTCTCGTGCAGGAACCGGGACTATCGTAAACCAATGAAATTCACATACAGGAGGTTATAGGATGGACACAACCGCAATCACCCTGCTCGCAGCAACCGCATGGCCGCTCATCCAGCCACTCGTCAGCGCCGGTCTTGGCAAAGCCGCTGAAAAAATAGGCGAAAGCCTGCCCGGCAAGATCTGGGAGCTGATCAAACCCAAATTGGAAGCCAAACCCGAAGCCAAAAAGGTGCTGACCGTTCTGCAAAACAATCCGAATGACAAGGATGTACAGGCCACTTTTCGCTACCAGCTAAGGCAGTTGTTGGAAGAAGACGATTCCTTTGCCGCTGATCTGGGCAAAATGCTCGAAGCCGCCAGCAGCGACTTCAAAGCGCAAAACACCGGTAACGGTGCTATCGCCCAGGGCACCGGCTCCAAAGCGGTTGGACAAAACGGGATGATCATCGAAGGCGATGTAACCGGCAACATCACGATCGGAAACAACAACACAATCAACCACCCATAGCCCGGCCAGGGCAGCCCAAAGGCGGCAGTATGACCGATTCTCTCGAAGAACTTCAGCGCAAAAACCGCGTACTGGAAGAAGAAATAGTCCGGCTCAAAGCGCACCCACAGGTTAATGATGCCAAACTGGATGGTGACGGCGCCATTGCCCTGGGCCAGGATGCCCTGGCGGTTGGCGTGGGTGGCACGAGTATTCGCGGCGGTGTCAGCGGCATTTTCACCCAGGGGGATGCCAACCAGTTTTTCCAGAATTCCAATGTGACCATTGTGGTGACGCCCGAAGGCCCCAAAGAATTTATTGGCGGGCAACCGGTCGAGATGACCGCAGTAAAACGAGAGAGCGCTCTTGGGCGCTACCTGGAACACATCATCGCTCATAATCGTTATCTTCAGCTTCAAGGCATTCGCTCGGGTGGAAAACTGGTTAACATCGAACTTGAGCAGATTTACATTACCCTGAAGGCATCTCAACGAGCCAATCCCGGGTCCAACACACAACAACACGCCTCGCAAACTGAGATGGAATGGCTGCGAGAAGAAGCCGGATTCGCTCCCGGCGAACAACGTAAGCAAACCGGGAATGAACCTCTGCGCAGCGAAACGGTCAACGTGCGTGTGGAGCAAGCCCTGGCATCCCACAAACACCTGGTAATCCTCGGTGATCCTGGCTCCGGCAAGACCACGCTGACGCGCTATCTGGCGCTGCTGTATGGCCGCGATCTGGCGCTCAAATCCAAAAGCGTCAAGGCAAAGTTTGGGCTGAACGAATCCGGCCATCTGCCGGTGCTTCTGCAGCTGCGCCAGATGGGCACCTTTCTCAAAGCGCATTTTCCCGATGATGGCACAGATGGCCAGGCCCTGATGCTTGCTTTTCTGCGCGAGTCGCTCAAAAAGGCCCAAATTGACCTGCCCACCGATTTCTTTGACCCTTATCTGGATACAGGCAAGGCTGTCATCTTATTGGATGGGCTGGATGAAGTGGCTGACCCGGCCCTGCGCAGGCGCGTATCCCGGCTGGTGGAAGCTTTTGTACTGGCACACCCGGCCTGCCGCTTTGTGGTGACCAGCCGCGTGGTGGGGTATAACGATTCCGTGCGCCTGGGAGGGGATTTTTCCACATCCACCGTGCGCGATTTCACCCTGGAAGATGTCGGGCAGTTTCTCAAACACTGGCACCGCTTGGTGGCGGTGGGACAAATAGGGATTGGGGTGGATGCTGAAAACTTTGCTGCCAGTCAGACCACGCAGCTCATGAGCGCCATCCGCGACAACGAACGGGTGCGCGAACTGGCGATCAACCCACTCATGTTGACGGTGATCGCGCTGGTTCATCGTGACCGGGTGAAGCTGCCCGACCGGCGCGCCGAATTGTACGCCGAAGCGGTGGATGTGCTGCTGGGAAAGTGGGATGAAGCGCGCGGGGTGGGCGAAGTAGCCATCCTGGATGACCGGCCCTTCGATGCCGGTGACCGCCGCCTGCTGCTGCAAACGATTGCACTGAGCATGCATGAACGCCAGAAAAAAGAACTCGAAGCGGTTGAACTGCGCGCCTTGCTGCAAAAATTCTTTACCAGTAAGACATTGGATGAATCTGCCGCGCGGCGCGCCGCGGAGCATTTTTTGACGGTGGTGGAGGAACGCACCGGCTTGCTTTCAGCGCGCGGCGAAGGTATTTACGCTTTTTCGCATCTCACTTTTCAAGAATATCTGGCAGCACTGGAGATCGCTGGTCGCGATGATTATGCCACTTATGTTCTTGAACACTGCGCAGAACCCTGGTGGCGTGAGGTAATTCTGCTCACTGCGGGCAGTCTTAGCGCAGAGAGAACCACGAAACTGATAAAGGCAATCGCCGATAAGAAAAAAGAACCTGCTCCTTACCATAACCTGGTACTGGCTGCTGAATGTCTGCGCGATGTCGGTTCCAACCGGGTACAAGGAGATTTACAATCCCAGGTTCAGGCACGTTTGTACAAGAATCTAAATACAGCCATGCCTGTCACTGCGCGCTGGTTTGGAAAATTGGGATTGCAAAATTGGGTTGAGCGCCGCGCGGAAGTGGTGCAGGCTTTAGCGCGAGTTGGAAGCGGCTACTGGACAATGCCCTACGGCGAACCGGAGTGGGTTAATATCCCGGCAGGCGAATTCTGGATGGGTGGCGAAGGCAAGTACGATGGCGAACCTGTTCACAAGCTGTATTTGCCCGAATACCAGATTGCGCGTGTGCCTGTCACCAATGCCCAATATGCGCTTTTTATCAAGGCCGCCAATCACGCTGCCCCAACTGGTTGGGATGAGAATCGCCCGCCCAAAGGCAAGGAAAGCCACCCGGTTGTGAATGTGAGCTGGCAGGACGCACTGTCTTACTGCGCCTGGTTGAGCAAGGTGACCGGCAAACAGATCACCTTGCCCTCTGAAGCCGAGTGGGAGAAAGCCGCCCGCGGTGATAAAGACAAACGCGCCTATCCATGGGGCGATGACTTCAATCCCGCGCGCTGTAATACCAACGAACTGGGCCTGGGCGACACCAGCCCGGTGGGCATTTTTCTGGAAGGCGCTTCGCCTTATGGACTTTTGGACATGAGCGGCAATACCTGGGAATTGACCCGCACGATTTCGGACGGTAAGTTCAACTACCCGTATAATAGAGATGATGGGCGCGAAGACATAAATTCGATGAACGAGTCGAGAGTCCTGCGCGGCGGCGCGTTCGACGGCGATCGAGGCAACGCGCGCTGTGCCTACCGTCTCAGGGGCTACCCGAACTACAGGAACCTCTATCGTGGCTTTCGGGTTAGTTTGTCCCGAATTCTTCTCTCTTAACTCTGGTCTCTGACACTCTGGACTCTGGGGCTCTGAATCTTTGTACTCTGATTGTACAGGATCGGATCATTGATCATAACAGGGTTCCCGCGTAGCGGGTCGCGTTAAATTTTTTTGACCCTGTTCAGTTTGCCCGCGTTTGTCGTGTGACTCTCCCAGTCTCTCGATGGGCGGAGTAGGGGCGGCGCTCCGCCCCTACTCCGCCCATACGCCCTCTATTATCAAGCGCCGATTTCCTTTTTATAAAACCGGTAACGCTTGTAAATCTTCGCACCCATGTGATGGGCGATATCCCAGGTATCCGGATTATCCTCGCCAGTCAGCGACAGATCCAGCCACTGATAACCGGCTGCGACAGCGCGCCGGGCCATTTCTGCGAACAGCAGCACCGCCGCGCCCGTATCCCAGTATTCCGGCAGCACCGCCACGCTTTTGACACTCAGGCATTTTGGCTTCAGATTCTTGTAACGCAAAGCGCTCAGGTAATTCCACGGATGGCGCAGACCATTGAGATGGATGATGATCTCGTTAAAATTGGGAATAGCCGGAAACCAGCCGACGGTCTGACCATCATCCTCGGCAAA
>CAIMZS010000004.1 GCA_903846015.1 uncultured Anaerolineae bacterium
GATCTCCTGGGGCTGACCGGAGTTCATGCACGCCAGCCATAAGGTCTATATAGATTTAATTGGCTTCGAGATAACCCCGCGGGAATGCCTGGCCAGCCAGTCGGCAAAGACCGGTTGTTGTGCGACTGGAAGTAATCCAGCAAGCGCAAGGATGCGCTCGGCCTGTCTGCGGGCCGGGTCGGTGGGGGCAGGTTTCACGCTTGAGAGCAGGGGCATCTTTCAGAACCTCGGTGTTCCAGAACAGGGGATTGACAATCGAAGGATTGGAATTTGGATAATGGATGAATTCATTGCTGGGCGAGATTGGCACACCCCAGTCGTCTGCAATCGGGCCGGTGTCGTACAGCCAGCCCTGGCGACAGTAATTCGAAGAGAGTGGCTGGCACACATCCCAGTCCAAACCATTTTTCGAGACGTGCGGACCAGTGATACTCACCCGCACCTGGTCGCCGATGGCAGCATCTCCCAGAACGATTTCAGGCAGCTCATTGCTTTGAGATTCCATGCGTTGGATCACCCAGGCCTCGAAACCTGGAGACTGCACCAGGGCAACCTGCGAGACCATGCCCATGACAAAGACCTGGCGTGTCTCGGTGACCGTGCCGGTGAAAGTCCAGGTGTGCGGTGTGGAGAAGGACAGAGCCTGCCCAAAAAGAGAAAGAACAATGGCGAGAAGCGAGATGAAGGGCATCGAGGCGGACCTGGCTGGATGGGCAAGCGAGCCTGCCCATCCAGGATTGGTGATCTGGTTACGGTTGAGCGGGAGCGGTTGCAGCCGGGGTGGCGCGGTCGGGCAGCACGGGCGCAACAAACTTGAGCTTCTTCTGCGCAACACCGCGGCTGTCCGGATTGACCAGCACAACATAGTTGCCTGGAACGAGCGTCCCAACGGTGATGTCTTTGCGGAAGGTCTTGGATTTGTCACAGCCGTGGCCGGTGTAGCGGATCTTGACATCGTTGGTAGTGATGATGATCACCTTGCCGTTCACCGAAGCAGTGACATCGACCAGATCACAGGTATAGCTGCCGATCAGGCGGAATGCGGCGGGTTGGTCATCCAGCAATTGGATCTTGGTCACATTGGCACTGCGGACGATGCGCGTTTCCGCAGCAAAGGCCGTGCTGGCAAACGTGCCAACCAGCAGTGCGACCAGTCCCAGAACAAGGAACAACTTCTTACCGAACTTCATGGTGAAACTCCTTTGAGTCGAATGTGGGTCGCGGTCTTGCACCGCAATCCCGGAGAAAGGAACAGAACAGGACAAAATATCCTGGTACTAAAAAAGAAATGGGATCAGCCGCCAGCGCACCTGGTTGGCATATCCTGCGTACCCGGCGATGAGCTGCTCCTCACGCAAGGCGCGCAGCACCTGGATGTAGAGCAGCACCGAGAAAACCAGCGGAGCCCCGGTAGTGCCAGCGCACAACGCCAGGCGCAGAAGCAGCTCGCCGGTGTACATCGGGTGGCGCACAAAGCGGTATGGACCGGAAACCACCAGCCCACGGTCGGCTGGCGCGATCCCGAAACGACGGCCCAGGCGCGCCAGCGACCACAGGATCAGCAGGTAGCCAGCTCCACCAACCATTGTCCAGGCAATAGAAACCGCTTCCGGGCGGGTGCCTGCCAGGGATGGGAACTTCATGCCCAACACCGGCAAAAGGGAGGCCAGCAATCCAAGGGTCAGCCCGACCCGATCCGACTTCTGGGCAGGCAGACGCACCGCATATAGGACTGCGACCAGAACATTGTGCGCGGTGTTGAGCCAGCCCAGGACGGACGGGTGCTCCCAACTCACGATGCCCGCTAGCAAGGCGGCGAAGGCAAAGAAGACGAAGCCCAGCCGGTCGCGAAGTTGACCTGGTACGCGAGCCAGAGCAGGTTGGGACTGTTTAGCCTGGTTGACCGAAGAGGACAGGGCAAGATCAGCTACCCGTACTGGAGTGCTTTTTCGCTCCAGCATTAGCCCAAGCCCCCGAACAAACCAATCACTACCGGGTAACCAATGACCACCATGATTGTGGCAAGGAACGGGATGAAGTAGAAAACGACCATCGGCACCACCAATTCGGACCCGAGCTTCTCCGCACGCTGCTCGGCCTGCCCGATATATTCCGAAGCGATGCTGATGGCCAGTTGGCCCATTAACTCCTGCTGGGCCGTGCCGCGCTTGATGAAGGACAACTGCACGCCCATGCCGATCAGTTCGGGCATCAGAGACTCCTGCGCCTCGCGCTGGATCTGCTCGATCAGGTCGCGACCCTGGGATTGCTGGATGACATTGCGCATCCATTGACCCACCAGACTGGGCGCCTTGCTCACACGCCGGATGGCCTGATCCATGCTGACGTTGGC
>CAIMZS010000005.1 GCA_903846015.1 uncultured Anaerolineae bacterium
GGTTGGTAGTGAAGCAAAAAACAATTCTCGGCTCTATCCTGATCAAGTAGTTGAAATGGTGAAGCGCCAAATGGGGCATAGCGATTGGGTGTTTTTTTATAACGGGGTTGAATATAGTCCTGAAGAGATATCTTCGTATATATTGCGGAAAGTTGTTGGAGATGCAGAACAATTTTTAGGCTGCCAGATCAAAGATGTTGTGATTACATGCCCAGCATATTTCGGTATAAATGAGCGCGAGGCGACTGCAAAAGCCGGCGAAATCGCCGGTTTGAACGTTCGAAGTGTGATCAACGAACCTACGGCTGCTGCTATCTCGTACGGGCTAGATGAAAAAACTAATAAAGATCAGGTTATCCTTGTTTATGATCTTGGGGGAGGCACCTTTGACATCACAATGATCGAAATAAGGAGTGGCGAAATTAATGTAATAGCCACCGGAGGAGATCATAACCTGGGTGGGCGAAACTGGGACGAAATTATTGTAAATTATTTAGCTGAACAATGGAAAATAACCACTGGGGCGACTGATGATCTTTTAGACGACCCCGAGACTGCTCAAGATTTGTTCTTAAAGGCAGAGCAAGCAAAAATTTCTTTATCTGCCCGTGAAAAAACGGATGTAGCCGTTACACATGCCGGATCTCGCGAGAAAATAACTTTAACTCGTGAAAAATTCAATGAACTTACGTCTAATCTTCTTGGTCGCACTATTGATTACACACGCCAGATGTTAGGTGAGGCAGAAAAAAAGGGATTCACAAAATTTGATCAGATATTGTTAGTGGGTGGCTCTACCCGTATGCATCAAGTTACAGAACGATTGCAGCAGGAATTCAGTGTGGAACCGCAGACGCATGATCCAGATGAGGCAGTTGCAAAAGGGGCAGCCTGGTTTGGTCAAAAGCTAGCCGTTGGTGACGCAATAAAGATTAAAATAGCTGGATGGGGTACGGATGCTGAAAGAGCCGATGCTGATACCATTGAGCGGGCCCAACGGGAGGTTGCGGAGGAAATGGGCTTATCGCTCCCGGGTGTCAAAAATTACGAGGGATTGAAGATAAAGAATGTTACCAGTCACAGCTTTGGTGTGATCGCCTTTAAGAAGGGCACACAAAATGAAATTGTCAGTAACATCATCATTAAGAACACAACCGTGCCAACCCTAGCCAAGCAAACATTCGGTACCGGTGAAAATAATCAAGAAACTGCCGATATAAGAATTGTGGAAAATAGCTACTCAACCGATGAAGTTGATCCGAAAGATTCGCAGGAGATTGGAAGTGCTATTCTCAATCTACCTTCAAAACTTCCAGAAGGCGCTCCTATTGAAATTACCTTCGAATTAAATGACCAGGGTCGCTTACATGCAACAGCACGAGAGTTATCAACGAATAGGACGATTGATGTTGACATCCAAACAACCAGAATCCTATCTGATGATAAAGTTGTAGAAGCTAAAACCAGATCAAGCCAGTTGGTGGTTTCGTGACATATCCAATACGAGTGTGCTAAAAGGAGTTATTGATGGGCGCTTTTGTAGGCATTGATCTGGGTACAAC
>CAIMZS010000006.1 GCA_903846015.1 uncultured Anaerolineae bacterium
GGCTCATGTTTCACGCTCCATCATGTATTATACACGACCAATCCGGTCAAACAGCGGGCCGGATTGGTCTTTCTGGTACTTGGTGACGGTCGAATATGCGCAGGTGCAGGATTTCCTGTCGTCAAAAGTGGGTCGAATTGCTATTAATGCAGCTCGCCTTGTCCGATGAGTGCGATGCCTCGGGCAAATTATGTTTATTCCCTAAAGTCACATTTTACTCACTTGAGGTTTTGCATATCAATACCAGCAGATCAAGCCAGACAAGGCACGCTCTGCTGGTTGATTCCAGCCTCAAAAACCTCAAGAATGAGAACGATGATCATCCTGGGTTGATAGCGCGGCAAGTTACGGGTCAGAGTGGGTATATATGATCTGAGTGGAACCAGCGGCAGGCGGCCACATCGTGAGTGTATCGCCCTCGCAGGTGTAGCGCGTGGGAGTGTCTGATGAGACCGGGAAGTCTTCATGCCTGAAGGGAATGGTGGTTGATCCCATTGATGGAATTTTCACGGTGACCAAAATATTTGCGGTTTCATTAAAGCCAGACAGAGAAGAACCATCCGCTGTATATGGTCCGCTGGCGAATCCATCGAATGTCACAAACACTTCAGCGCTCGCGACGCCGCCCACTCCTGTCTCATGTACAATCAGGTTTTCGAATCCACCAGACCCAATGCTGTCTGCCCCAAACTGCATGAACATGGTTCCAGTAACGCTCTCCACCGTTGGCCCATCATCGCTACCCGCTTTTGCAACCGACTGCATATACGAGACAACACTGTCATTCGTCGCCTCCCATCTGCCAACGAGGCATTTGTCACATGGGTCTGCAGTAACCGAAGTAATGGACATGGTCTCCTTGGGCTCTTCACTGGGGTTAGTTGTAATAACATATCCGCTATACACCAGCTCTTCGCATTTGCCAGCAGCGATAGCTGGAAATGCTTTCCACTCTCCCCTCGACCCATGAGGGTGCCATGCCGAGCGCCCCACACCACCCGAGATCATTTCAACCGTAAAGCTTTTTTCGCTGGGAAAGTTAACCAGATAGCGGGCGACGACAAAAGGTTGTCCAGAAAAATCCTGGCTTTCGACACCAGAAAAATAAATTTGATCTGTGAAGTCTTCCGGAATATCAATCACACTCCCGTCGGTATCCTTAAGCGTATTCTCCATAATCGTGCGCGTAAACTCCTCGAAGGTATCATCCATACCGGGAACGGCAGCCAACGCTGCCAACTGGGCAGCCCGGCCGGGTGTGGTAGGCATGCTCTGCAACATGGCAATCACACCCGAGGGGTCTATGCGGTTGCCGAGGAACTGAAAGAAAGCGAAATTCTCATACTCCATGCCAATCAGCGATATGGTGGTAGATTTATTTGCGAATCTAGACCTATATTGATGCTCGGCATTCGCTGTCGGATAAACTACGTTGCTGAAATATTCAGCCATGCCTTCCGACCACCATTTAGAGGCAGTTCCCGACCCGAGATATTGCCTCTCCAAGTTCCAGGCCGTGAAACAATGGGCGATCTCATGCGCTATTAGCTGATTGAATTTAATATCAACGCTGCCGATTATTGCAGAAGGATGGATGATGATCGGGCATGATTCACCTTCACCAAAGTGGCGATAATAAGTTAACGCATCAAATTCCCCATTCAAGGTGGAGAAAACAATAGATATCGGTTTGACATTCGTAAATAAAGGTTTGTACGTGCTAATCGAATCCCGAAGAGCATCCAGCGTTGCTCGATAATAGGGCTCACGGCTGGCATCCCCGCGCCAGGCCAGTGGGTAATAGACCCGGTATGGCTGCCCAGCGACAGGTTCACCAAACATGAAACATGGGAACGACGGTAATCTTCGATCTGGGAAGCCGTTCACCCACAAATCTTTACACTCTTGTTCGGTCTGGTAGCTTCTATCAGTTGTGAAAGCAACCGTTTTATCTTGCTGTGCCTGAGCTGCCAACCCGTCACTACCGCCCCGGAGCATGGCCTGCTCCTCCGGGATCGAAAACCGATCGAGCGATTCCTGAGTAGGAACGAGCAGGTTGATCAGGCGGGTGATCTCGTCTTTGGTAGTTTGATCGCTTCCGGTCTGAAGATAATTGTCAGCCAACTGTAGAATGCCAGTCCCCTCAGCGTTAAAGACACCCTGTTCCAAACCACCATCACTGGCTTGGATCTCTCCGGCAAACATCTTGAGTATCGTCACCAGCCCCACTTCCAGAGTCCACGCGCCAGATGCTAACTTATTCTGCATGAGATCGGAATAACTGGAGGGTAACGGTTCAGGAATAGCAGTTGAGGTCATTTCGACAGGCGCAGGGAGCGTAGGCCGTATGACAGCATTGGACAGCGCTGTTGGGGTTGTAATATTAGATACCGGCGCTTTATTTCCAAGATTACAGGCCAGGCTGGTTACAAGAATGATAACCAGTGCAATATATATAGAGTTTTGCTTTTTCATTTTTTCCTCTTTACCTGGTCGAATATGGAATTCTTTTTAAATGAAAAGAACTATATTTCACTTGAAGGACAATACACCCGAATGGACTTTTAGTCCAGAAGTCCAATGGGCATCCGGTCAAAGTTGGAATACTGTCGCCTTGGGTTTTCGATCTCCACCGAGCCGCTTCATTGCGAAATCCCCAATCTTCAAACCAAACCATACTCACTGCAAAAATGCGCCAAATCAGCTACGTCTCTTGAAAAACATTTCATTGAGTTCCCTTTTATCTTTGCTTATTCGTTAAACAGCCCAATAATAATTAAACAGACTCCTGATACGCTGCAATTGCAGGGCTTTGACAGCCTGGATGGTGCAGCTAATGTAGATAAACCAAATTCTTGGTAGAACCCCCTTTGATGACTTTTCATAGACAGATTTGTCGCCTTCTTTACCAACATCTTCACTCAATTTGTACTTGTGCGCCTGCATTTTTCAAATCACTTGCAAGATTTTCAGCTATTGATTTACTTACACTTTTGGCTATTTTCGTACCAGATGTCTCCGCCATGGTTTTGGCTCTCGCAAGGTCAGCTTTTGTAAATTGACGGATAACTTTTATAACTTCAATTTTATTTCTTCCGCAAGATAACAAAATAACATCAAAGGTTGACTTTATAGTTTCCTTTTTCGCGCCAACTTGTTGCCGACGTCTCATCTTGATAGTGACTCCCGTGAGATATATGTTCATTCCACCAAAAAGACCCCCACTTTGTGTTTCTACCTTCATAGAATCGGACCCGATTGGCGTTAATGGTTCCCATCCATCATCAAGCCACGCTTGGATATCATTAAAAACGAGAGGACGAATTTCTGACCATGTATGCTGAACAATATCTGAATAACTTAGATTTGCCCCAGCGGTACCAATCGATTTTAAATAATTTTCAAATCCTTCGTAATCCTTGTACTCCCACTCGGTTACAACATTCGTAGGTGCTGTCGTAAAATTAATGGGTTTCCCACAGTGGAGACAAAATGCGCTTTTATCGGGTATCTCTTTTCCGCAAGATGGGCAATACATATTTTCTCCTTTTATAATTGATTCGTTATCCAAATATCAGACTAATCGTTTGCAAAATTGACATTACAGTGAAAATATTAAAGACAGAGGAAAAGAATAATTTTCAATACTCCCAGTCTTCATGGGCGAGCGGGGATTGGTTTAGTTCATCGCGGGTATGGCGCCAGCCAGGCATAAAGCGATCCATGTGGGCAGTAAAGACCTGGTTGTGGGATGGCTCGAGCAGATGGACGAGTTCATGGACAATAATGTATTCGAGGCATTGCTTGGGCTTTTTGGCTAGTTCAGTGTTAACGCGGATGCTGCGAGTGTGGGGGTTGCAGCTTCCCCATCTGGTTTTCATACGCTGAATGAAGCAGTGATCCGCTTTTACACCTAATATCGGTTCCCATTTTGAAAAAAGCGGGGTGATGGCTTCGCGAAGCTGGTCGCGGTACCAGGCGGCCAGGATGGCGGCGCGTTTTTCTGAATCAGTGCCAGGGCGAGTGGTAAGAAGAATATATTTGTGCTTTAGTTCGAGCTGGGGGGGCTGATCCTTTTCTTGCAGGTCAAGCATGTAGCGAGTGCCCCACAGGTAATGGCTCTCCAGGTCGATATATTCGCGCGGGGTTTCGCGTTCTTGCCCCTGGAGTTTGCGCTGCTGTTGTTTTATCCAATCCAGCTTGCCAATGGTATACAGCCGGATGGTGTCCAGACTCATGTGGGCGGGTGCGGCGACGCGAACCCGCCCAACCGGGGGATAGACGCTGAGGTGGACATTCTTAATATCCTTGAAGACCACATCGATGGGGATGCCGCCAACAGTGAGCTGGCTGGACATTAGTATTCTCCGTGCGAATCGAGGATGCGGTAGATGTGCTCAACTCTATCCCGGTCGTCATCCAGCAGAGGATAGATGGCGGCTTTGATAACGTTTTCTTTGGCCTGGTTGCCACGAAAACCATCCGGTTTTACACGCTGAACGGTTTCATCAATTTGGATTGCCAGGGCTTCGTTGTGATCCAGGTTATTCCAGATGGCGCGCTTGCCGGGGGTGTTGAGGGTTTGAGGGGTGTCATCGCCGTGACCGGCCTGCACATTGTTGGAGATGACGGCCACCCGTTTGAGAAATTCTTCATATTCGATGGCCTTGGCTTTCAGGGCGGCGATGATCTCATCGAGCAGGGTCGACATTTTATCGTAGTAGGCCGGGTCGGTGAGGTGGTCTTTGACGATTTTGCGGCGGATGTTGTTGGCAATGCTTTCGGCAACGGCACCCTGGTTGTCTTTCAGCCCGCCGAAGCGCTCGTCTATGGCGGCCTGGATGCCGAGCTTTGCAATGAGTTCCAGCAGGCTGCTGTTTTCAAAGGGGGAGACTACGCGGGGGGCATCGGCCTCGATGTAGGTATCGATCAGGTGGCGCATGTCGGCTTCGTAGGCTTTCATATCCAGGTTTTCGCCGCTGGCGTTGCGGATGATGACGCGCAGGGCCAGGTATTCTTCTATTTTGCGCTTGATGCGCGATATTTCAACGGGGATGTAGCCCGCCGGTTCGAGTTCTTCTGAGATGTTGGCGTAAGCGCGGATCAGGGCAATGGTGGCTTTGTAGAGCGCGGCGCGCTGGGGCTGGTGTTGCTCCAGGTCGGTGGGGATTTCGGTGTTGCCGCAGAAGTAATGGATGTAATCCAACTCTGAACGAGGGGAATTGACAGGTTCACACAGCAGGTCGAGAGCTTCCAGCGCAGAATCGAGGCATGCTTTGGCTTTTTTAAGGCGATCCTGGATCAGCACTTCAGGCTCGACCCCGCCAGCACTGTGATCGAGCTCGGATGTGTAGACGGCGATGGCGTCTTCGACATTTTGGAACAGGTCTTTGTAGTCTACGATGTAGCCGAAGTCTTTGTCTTCCCCATCCAGGCGATTGACCCGGCAAATGGCCTGGAAGAGACCGTGGTCTTGCATGGATTTGTCGATATAAAGATAGGTGCAGTGCGGGGCGTCGAAACCGGTCAGAAGTTTGTCGACGACAATCAGCAGTTTCATTTCAACGGGTTGTTTGACAAAAAGGTTTTTGGCGTCGTCTTCGTAGGTTTCCGTTTTAGATTTGGCGGGGGCGGCAGCGACATTCTTGAGCAGTTCGGTATAGGTGTTATAGATAAATTCTTTATCGGTTTCGGTATTGGCGCCGGTATCTTCGAGGGTGATATCGCGGACGAGCGGGTTATAAGAGGTGACTACGGCGCATTTGTTTTTGAGCGGAGTGGTTTGGAAGAGCGTGTAATATTTGCAGGCGTCATAGATGCTGGCGGCAACCAGCAGGGCGTTGCCGTGCCCATCATTGAGCCGGCGGCGTTTGCGGAAGTCCAGGGTGATATCCTGGATGACCTTGCGAACACGCGATTCAGAGCTGAGAACGTTCTGGCGAGTGCCCCATTGTTTTTTTAGTTCGCTTTTTTGCCAGGGGTTGAGGTCTTTGGAAACCAGGTCAAACCATTCGTCAACGCTTTGCTGGGAAGTGAGGCGTTGGGAAATGTTGCGGGCTTCGTAGACCAGGTCAAGAACAACGCCATCCTGAACGCCTTCGCTGAATTTGTAGGTGTGGATGTAACCACCAAAGACTTCCAGGCTGGTTTCTTTGTCTTTTTGGAGCAGTGGGGTGCCGGTGAAACCGATGAAGACAGCATTTGGCATAATGGCCTTCATCACCCGGTGCAGCTTGCCGCTCTGGGTGCGATGACACTCATCGACAAAGACGAAGATATCGCCAACGGTGGGGCTGGGTTGGGCCTGCAGCTCTTTGATGAAGGCCTCGAAGTCATCGACATCTTTGCGCCCAAATTTGTGGACAAGCGAGCAGAGCAGGCGCGGCGAAGCCTGTCCAAGCTGGTTCATCAGGTCGCGCCCTGATGTGGTGCGGCTGATGCTCTCGCCTGATTCGGTGAAGACACGCTCGATTTGTTTATCGAGTTCGTCACGATCGGTGATGATGGCTACGCGGGCATTGGGATTGTTCTCGATGATCCATTTGGCGAGCAGTACCATGACGATGCTCTTGCCGCTGCCCTGGGTGTGCCAGATAATGCCAC
>CAIMZS010000007.1 GCA_903846015.1 uncultured Anaerolineae bacterium
CCAACGGGATGTTGGTGACCGGCGAACTTCCATCTTATAACCAGTTTGATCAGGTTTCGCTTAGTCCTGTGGGGGAGCAGGATATCTTTCTGGTCACGTATTCCAGTCTGGGTGTCGTTGCGGATGAAAGCGTGCCGCCGACCGGAAGTATTGCCGCCAGTTGCGGAGCGACTTTCTGCAAGAGCGGAGTGGCTGGTGTGACAGTGGCGGCCGCCGATGCCAGCGGGATGGGCCTTGGCGCCATGATGAGGACCTCCGGTAATAATGATGTGTGGGATCCCTCGGAGGATTACAGTACGACCACAACCGTGGGGGTTCCCGTTGGGCAAGGGACCATGACGGTGTATGTTCAGTTCCGGGATGCTTTTTACAACTGGTCCGGTACGTTTCCTTCGGCGGCCTTCACTTATGACCGCCTGGCGCCGACAGGAACGATCAGCCTGCCGACGATGACCAGTTCGGGGTCCGTAACGATCACGAATAATATTACAGACGGCACTGGCGGCAGCGGGATGGGGGCGGGTGCGACGATGCAGTTCAAGAATGAGGTCGGCGGCAGCTGGTCCACTCCCGTGCCATATCAGGCCTCGATGGGAGGTTGGTCACTGGCGGCTGGCAGTGGCCTGAAGACTGTTTTTGGCCGTTTCACGGATGTGGCCGGAAATCAGAGCATGCTCACGTCATTTTCGACTACGGTCAACTTGACTCTCCCGACCACCTATGCGCAGTGGCAGGTCGCTAAATTCGGACCTGCGTGTCTGGAGGCGACTTGCGGCATGACCGCAGACCCGGACACAGACGGGATAGTCAATCTTGTGGAGTATATGGCGAATACGGATCCGAATGTCAAGAACGTGGCATCGGACGTGATGCGGGCTTATTTCCTTTCCGTAGGCCCGGACAAGTTTTTTACGTTGATGGTTAAGCGGAACAAGAACGCGACGGATTATGTTTACAATCCGGTCGCGGCAAATAGTATTTTAGGTCCGTGGTCAGCCAATTATTATTTTACACCTCTGACAATATCTCCGATCGATAGTAATACGGAATGGGTGATCTATCGGGATTCGGTGGGCCTGTCCACGGTTGTATCGGGCAGGTATTTTAAATTAAATATTAACACGGCAGTCGCTCCGGCCACATTGATGAAGAGTATCTCGGTTGCAGCCGATCTTGTGCAGGTGTACTACCGTTTGTCTGTTGCAGGAACAGGCGATGGGGTGATCACATCCAATACCGGATCGATCAATTGCGGTGGCGTTTGTTTTGCAGATGTACTCCGTGGAACAGTGGTGACGCTTACCGCAACGCCCGGAGCGAATTTCCAGTTCAGCGGCTGGAGCGGCGCCTGCGCGGGAACCGGGGCATGCACCGTTGTGATGGATTTCGAGAAGGCGGTGGGCGCGACGTTCGTAACCGCTATTGATGGGAAGAAGCTGGTGGATGATCTGATCGCGGCTCTGGCTACTGGTGATGATGCCAAGATCCAAATGGCTGGTGCTGCGCTTGCAAGTGGACTGGGACAGCTTGATCCTATAACGCGTGCGTCTGTGTTGGTGTACCTGAAAGAGCAGTTGTCCGGGTTTGGCCGAGCGGCGGTCAATGCGCTTATCGATGCGATCAAGACGGGCGATGAGGGTAAGATCACATTAGCCGATAAAGTTCTCGGCAGCGTGCTCCAGCACATGGACCCGATAAGCGCTCAGGCGTTACAGGTGTACATGAAAGATCAGTTGCTCGGCTTCGGCAGGACGGCGGTTGATGCGTTGATCATTGCGCTGCAGACAGGCGATGAAACCAAGATTGACGTGGCGGATAAG
>CAIMZS010000008.1 GCA_903846015.1 uncultured Anaerolineae bacterium
CCATCGGGTTGGGCGTCAATGTGCAGCGTTTCAGAATGCAGTTGTTTTTAATCTCGTCCCTTTTGGTGGGCACAGTGGTGGCGATCAGCGGCTCAATCGGCTTTGTGGGTTTGCTCATTCCCCATATCGTGCGCATGTTCGTCGGTTCCGACCATCGCCGGGTGCTGCCCATCGTCATGCTGCTCGGCGGGGTTTATATGGTGCTGGTGGATTTGGTCAGCCGCACCGTGCTTGCACCGCAGGAATTACCGGTAGGGATCGTGACCTCCGTGTTGGGTGGACCGTTTTTTCTGTGGCTGATCTATCAAAACCGCCAGCCGGGAGCGGATCATGGTTAACACCCGCCCAGAACAGGATATGCAGCTGGAAATCGCTTCGGTTTCAGTGGCGATTGAGACAAAACGGATCGTAGATGATATTCACCTGCGCGTGGCGCCAGGGGAGATTGTCGGATTGATCGGCCCAAACGGCAGCGGAAAATCCACCTTGCTGCGCAGCGTCTACCGCATGTTGCGCCCGCAGGCCGGGTATGTGCAATTGGGTGGAGATGATGTGTGGAAAATGAGCGCGCGCGATTCGGCGCGGCGTACCGCGATGGTCGTGCAAGAAAGCGCCAGCGATTTTGAGTTCAGCGTCAGTGATGTGGTCATAATGGGACGCACCCCGCATAAAGGCCTGCTGGATTTGGATAACCAGCATGATGAAGACCTGGTCACGGCAGCTTTGGATCAGGTGGGCATGCTGGCTTTCGCAAACCGTCTGTACGGCACACTCTCCGGAGGAGAAAAGCAGCGCGTATTGATGGCGCGCGCATTAGCCCAGCAGCCCAGACTTCTGGTTCTGGATGAGCCCACCAACCATCTCGATATCCGCTTTCAACTGGAAGTGTTGGATATGGTGCGACGTCTGGGGCTGACCACCCTGGTGACTTTACATGATTTGAACCTGGCGGCAGCCTATTGTAAGCGCATCTACCTGCTCTGCGCTGGAAGCATTGTAGCGTCCGGTTCTCCCGCCGAGGTGCTCACCCCCGCGAATTTGCGCACAGTCTTTGGCGTGGAGGCTATTGTCGGCCAGCACCCCACCCGCGGGCATTTACAGCTTTCGTTTAGCTCGCTGGACGTGCCAACCGAAATTGATCACACTTATTCAGATTGCCCAACTGACTGCAAAAGCTAGCCAGGTGATCTAGTTTTTTCGAACCAATCCCGCTTGAGATTGGATGTAGTTTATTGAGGCCTTGCGGCCTAAGGAGAAAATATGACAACAGTTTCATACACTGTCCCTGCCATTCATTGCAGCCATTGCACACATACGATTGAGATGGAAATTAGCGAATTAGAAGGTGTCTTGTCGGTGCAGGCCGATGAGGCTTCAAAAAAGGTTGTGGTCAATTTTGCTGCGCCTGCTGGCGAAGAACAGATTAAAACGTTGCTGGCTGAAATTGGATATCCTGTGCAGGGGTTGATCAGCTTGTAATTTCTGGTTTGCTGGCTTTGCTAAAGCTATTTCGCCATTCAATAGTAAAATTTTACCGGTAGTTAATGAGTAGATCGGGTGAATTGACTTTCAATCGGCAGGTGTTGCAGGTCCGATTCGGGTTTTGTTTGTTAAAAAAACTTTATGGGATAAAGGATCTGAAATTTTAGGAATCAAGATCTTCTCAGTTTGGACAGTTGTGGACATTTGTCTCGACTTTTCCCCAATCCCCCCAAAACTGCTTGACTTGCTTTGCAAGTC
>CAIMZS010000009.1 GCA_903846015.1 uncultured Anaerolineae bacterium
TTGCTGGACGATGAACTTCTCACTAATCTCAGCGACATTCAACTCAGGAATGGCCTAAAGCCTTCGTCTGTTCTTGCCTCTGGTGATTTCACCGTGGAAATGGAAACCGGAACAGGGAAAACCTATGTCTATCTACGCACGGCTTTCGAGCTGAATAAGCTCTACGGATTTACTAAATTTGTGATCGTCGTGCCTTCCGTGGCGATTAAGGAAGGAACTAATAAAACGCTGGAAATCACCCGCGACCACTTCGAGAGTTTGTATCCTGGAGCCAAGGGCTATGAGTTCTTTCAATATAATTCATCCAAACTCGGCCAGGTGCGTAATTTTGCCACCAGTCCGAATATCCAGATCATGGTGGTGACCGTCGGTGCCATCAACAAGAAAGACGTGAATAACCTCTATAAAGACAGCGAGAAAACCGGCGGCGAAAAGCCCATTGATCTTATCAAGGCTACCTGTCCTATCGTCATTGTGGACGAACCTCAAAGCGTTGATGGGGGTTTGCAAGGGCAGGGGAAGCAGGCCTTGGATGCCATGAATCCCCTCTGTACCCTGCGTTATTCCGCAACCCATGCGGACAAGCACCACATGGTTTTCCGTCTCGATGCCGTCGATGCTTACGAACGCAAGCTGGTGAAACAAATTGAAGTCGCCTCCCTTCAAGTGGACGGCGGACATAACAAGGCTTACGTGAAGCTGCTGGGCGTGAGCAACAAGCGCGGTGTCATTTCCGCACAGCTTGAACTGGATGTTCAGCGCGGAGCGCACATCCGCCGCGAACCAATAACTGTTCAAGATGGCGATGACCTGGAGCAAACCACAGAAGGACGAGCCGTTTACGCCAACTGTCTGGTCGGGGAAATTCGTTGTGAAAAAGGCAATGAATTGGTCGAGTTGAAAACTCCAGGTGGTGAACATTGGTTAAAGATCGGCCAAGCCATTGGCGATGTGGATGCTGACGCCCTCAAACAATTGATGATCCGGCGCACAATCAAGGAGCATTTGGACAAGGAACTGCGCCTTCGACCCCAAGGGATCAAGGTGCTGAGCCTGTTCTTTATCGACGTGGTAGGGCATTACCGCAGCTATACCGCCGATGGTGTGCCCGAAAAGGGCAAATATGCGGTGATGTTCGAGGAGGAGTATCGGCGTTTGGCGGCTCACCCCGACTATCAGAGCCTGTTCAATGAAGTGGACTTAAGCGCCGATGCTTCCGAAGTCCATGACGGCTATTTTTCTATCGACAAAAAAGGTGTTTGGTCGGATACCGCCGAAAACAATCAGGGCAACCGCGACAACGCCGAGCGTGCCTACAGCCTCATCATGAGGGAAAAAGAGAAGCTACTTAGCTTCGACACCAAGCTCAAATTCATCTTTTCCCACTCTGCCCTTCGCGAAGGTTGGGACAGCCCCAATGTATTCCAGATTTGTGCGCTGCGTGAAATGGGTACGGAGCGTGAGCGTCGCCAGACTCTCGGGCGTGGTCTCCGCCTCTGTGTTAACCAGAAAGGCGAACGCCTGCGCGGCTTTGACATCAACACGCTGACCGTTATCGCCACTGAAAGCTATGAGCAGTTCGCTGAAAATCTCCAGAAAGAAATCGAGGCCGATACCGGTATTCGTTTCGGTATCGTGGAAAAGCACCAGTTTGCTGCGATTGCCGTTGTAGGCGAGGCTGGAAAAACTCAGCCGTTGGGCGTGGCACAGTCTGAGGCGCTCTGGAACCATCTCAAGGAGGCGGGCTATCTGGACGCCAAGGGCAAGGTTCAAGATACCTTACGCAAGGTACTCAAAGACGGTTCGCTCGCATTGCCAGAGGCTTATGCTGCCCACCTTCCGCAGGTGAAAGAAATCTTGCGCAAGCTCGCCGGAAAGTTGGAAATCAAAGATGCCAATGAACGGAAGCAGATCAAAACACGGCAGGCCACCTTACACAGTGAACAATTCAAGGCCTTGTGGAACCGGATCAAGCATAAGACCACCTATCGGGTGAAATTCAATAACGAAAAACTTTTGACCGATTGTGTGAGAGCCATCCAAGACTGCCCACCCATCACCAAGACGCGGGTTAACATCCGCAAAGCCGATCTTGCTATTGGCCGTGGCGGGGTCATCGCGGAAGAAACAGCTACGGCTGCATCCATCACACTGGATGAAAGAGACATCGAGTTGCCGGACATCCTGACCGATTTACAAGACAAGACCCAACTGACCCGTCGCAGCTTGGTAACCATCCTGAATAATAGCAAACGACTGAATGAATTTGCTCGAAACCCGCAGCAGTTCATCGAACTTGCCAGTGAATCCATCAACCGCACCAAGCGCCTCGCTCTGGTGGACGGCATCAAATATCAGCGCATTGGTGATGAAGATTATTATGCTCAGGAGCTTTTTGAGCAGGAGGAGCTGACTGGCTATCTTAAAAATATGTTGGCCGTTGAGAAATCCGTCCACGAGTATGTCGTCTATGATTCTGCTGGTGTCGAGCGCAGTTTCGCCGAGCAACTGGAGAAGAACGAGTCAGTCAAGGTATATGCCAAGCTTCCAGGCTGGTTCAAAGTTCCAACACCACTAGGCAGCTATAATCCTGATTGGGCTGTGTTGGTAGAGCTGGATGGTGTCGAGCGTCTTTATTTTGTTGTGGAAACTAAGGGTAGTCTTTTCGCCGACGATCTTCGCAACAAGGAAAGCGCCAAGATTAAGTGTGGCGAGGCACATTTCGAAGCATTGGCTATAGGTGAGAACCCGGCGCGGTTTGTTAAGGCGACAAAACTTGAAGATGTGATAGCGCATAGCTGATGAAAGACTATCAGTAATAGAGACTAAATATTGGAAATATAAATGATGCGAGAAACCAAAGAACGTGTAACGGAATGGATGACTAGCCCTGATAGCGGTTTCCTCATTGGTGCTGGGTGTAGCAAGTGCGCTGACAAACCACTTATTGGTGAACTAACGGATCGCGTTCTTGCAAAAGTCGATGGAACAATCAAAACTGAGTTCAACGAACTTAAAAGCACAGGCAGTAGGTCGCCAACTATCGAAGACTTAATTAACTACCTTGTACGTTATCAATCCATATTAAAAACTGTTCAAGACACGAGCAAACACCATTTGCAACCTGACTGGATCGAACAATCTCTAAACTCTATAAAGAAAGAAATTGTCGAACAAATTACGGATTCATGGGCAGAAAGCCAAGTTCATGCGAGATTTCTACAACGGATCGGAGGCACACGTTCAGATTTAGGCAGAGACGTGTTCACACTAAATTACGATACCGTTATTGAGGCAACTCTCGATCACCTAATGTTGCATTACGTTGATGGTTTCAGAGGATCGCGCAATGGATGGTTCGACCCGACAGTATTCGATGAAAAACCCATAAGTAACCTGTCTTTTAGGATTTATAAGCTGCATGGTTCTATAAATTGGCGACGAGAAAAAACTGGTCACGTTCGACGTATTGAGGCGAGTCATGTGCTGGTGGGTGACGATCCAGTCGTCGTCTATCCATCTGAACAGAAATATGTCCAAACACAATTTGGTGTGTACGAAACACTTATTGGTCGTTTTAGAGACAGGCTTCGAGAATCCGGGGTTAATAACCGCCTCATTGCTCTTGGTTATAGCTTTAATGATGAGCATATCAATGAAGCAATTATTGATGCTGTTTGTTCCAGTGGAAGCAATCTTACCGTCATTGCACTTGTCGGACTTGATCCTGACGCTAGTGCCCAAAAGATCAAACTTGAAGAATTTGCATCTCGTTGTAATCAACGGTTCAATGCTTACGTCGGAGACAGTTTTTATGTTGGAAATGCGCTAGACGATGTAGACGCAAAGAATCTTCTCAAAGAAAACCTGTGGAACTTTGAAAACCTCGTTAATTACATCTCAGGAGCAGCGGTATGAGCAAGAACATTCTTCGCATAGGACGAGTTATAGAAGTATCAGGTGCAAAAGTAGTAGGTGAACTTGAAACGTCAATCGAAGACCTTTACAGAACATATAAAAGTCGCCGGTACCAGTAGGGCAGGTTGGCTCGATTGTTAAAATAGAGTCCGGCGACAAATTAGTATTTGGCATCGTTACAGCCCTCCGTATGGCTGAAGTAGCCATTACTGATAAATCCGCCAATAAAAAAACGGTTGAAAGAATTGGAGACGCCAAATGGCTAGAAATTGAACTTTTCGGCGAAGGGTTGAGGACTGGAATCGGTGAAGATGACTTTATATTTCAACGCGGCGTAGTGACCTATCCCTTACCAAGCCAAGGAATTTTTGTAACCACTATTAATGAACTTAGCCGTATCTACCATAGACCAGATAAACCGTCGATCTGTGTTGGCTCACTTTCCCAAGCATCAACACTCCCTGTTCATCTTCTAACCGATGAACTGCTCGGAAAACATTTCGCCGTATTGGGAACAACAGGATCAGGTAAATCTTGTTCTGTGACAGTGTTGCTAAAGGCAATCCTCGATATTGCACCAAAGGGTCATATCATTCTTCTTGACCCACACAATGAATACGGACGTGCTTTTAGCAATAACGCGGAGATGATCGACCCTACGACATTGAATTTGCCACATTGGCTATTGAATTTTGAGGAAAGCATTGAGCTTTTCGTCGGAAAAACAGAACATGCCGCGACGAGTCAAACCAATATCCTCAAAGAGGCAATTCTTGCAGCACGACGTAAATTTGGAACACTAGGAATCAGTAAAGAGAGCATTACTGTCGATACACCAGTCCCTTACAAACTCAGCGATCTTTTATCTGACGTGAGAAGCAAGAAACCAACCGCTGCTGCTGCCGCTGCACCATATGACAAAATAATCGGGAAAATAGAAGCACTCCAAGCTGATAAAAGATTTTCCTTCTTAATCAGACCAGACAGTGACGTAGCTGATGGGCTTGCTGGTATTATCGGAAACTACCTTAGAATTCCTGTTGCAGACAAACCATTATCTATCATTGATCTGTCTGGTGTACCGTCTGATGTGGTTGATGTCGTTGTTTCGGTACTATGTCGAATGATCTTCGATTTTGCCATTTGGAGTCCTAGACCAGTGAAAGTCCCTATTTTACTTGTGTGCGAGGAAGCCCATAGATATGCGCCTCGCAGTGATGAAGCTGCTTTTCAACCAACAAAACAGGCTTTATCAAGAATTGCGAAGGAAGGAAGAAAATACGGTGTTTCTCTCGGTCTTGTTTCGCAAAGACCATCTGAACTGGACGAAACAATTCTTTCGCAATGCAATACACTTATCGCATTAAGAATGAGTAATGAACAAGATCAGCACTTTGTAAAAAGGGCGTTGCCGGATGGTGTTCGCAGTCTAGTTGATGTTCTCCCAACATTAAGAGCACAAGAAGCATTAATTGTAGGGGAAGGAACTACCGTACCTGTTCGCGTAAAATTTAGTGACCTGCCAGAAGATCAACGACCACATAGCGCCGATGTGCCATTTGCATGTCTATGGGAAAAGGAATCAACTAATGAAGATTATGTAACAGAGGTCATTCGACGCTGGCGGCAACAGGAAAGACCAGCTACAGAGGATGTAAGCTTTCCCTCCAAAATCCTGCCTGAAATTGACAATACTGAGGTCTCGGCAACGGATAATCAATCACTTGCAGACTGAGACTGTCAAAAACAAGAGAAAGTGGTGAGTAACCGCTTTACTAGACTCTATTCGTCTAAAAAACGAAGGTTTTTTAAATAAGTAACTAACTACATAAAATCAAATAGTTACAAGTATAACAATTTTGTCTAACAATAAGGCTATGTACGGCTTACGACCGACAATCAAAAAGCAGATTTGCGGACTGCGACTATAAACGAAGCCCGATATTTGTCTGATGCGACAAAAACCACATGGTTCGTTGGTTTACGGCGGTAGCATCAAACCCTTGGCTACAAACAGCAACAAGAGTAGGCTTCACGACGCTTCCTCTAGTGGCTCGACGAAGACCTATATATAATAGGCTAACTTCCACCTTAACTTAAACCAGTCCTGTCCAATCATCGGAAGCTACTGCAATGAATCGCTCAGAATATTTCAACTATATAGAACGTGAGCTCAGCATACTTGCTACCCGTATCAATGTACGTGGAGGACTAAATATTCTTGATTTGAATATTCATGCAGAAAACTTTTATCTGCATTTTTTTAATCTGCTCTTTGGTTGGAACTTAACAAACATTAATTCTATACAACAAAATGCGGCAGGTATTGATTTAGTTGATACCACAAATAGTATCATTATCCAAGTTTCTGCCACAGCAACTAAGCAGAAGATTGAATCCGCTCTCAATAAAAAAGATATTTCCAATTACCCAGGTTATTCTTTTAAATTTATATCTATCTCCAAAGATACAGAAGACTTACGAACCAAGACATTTGCAAACCCTTATAATCTGACATTTTCACCAGCGAGCGATATTTTCGATATTGCCTCTCTCTTGAAGATTATTGTTGGTTTGGAGATCGATCAGCAGAAAGGCATCTATGATTTTCTGAAAAAAGAACTCAAGAGTGAACCTGATCCAGAGAAAATTGAATCCAATTTAGCAACAATTATCAAGATTCTTTCCAAAGAGAATTGGAATCAAGAGACATTAGGCTTTGAAGTCGTACCGTACGATATTGAAGAAAAAATTTCATACAATCAACTGGACACAGCCAGAGTTCTTATCGATGACTACAAGATTCACTATTGTCGCATCGATAAAATCTACTCTGACTTTGACAAACAAGGCGTAAATAAAAGCATTTCTATTTTAAATGGCATCCGCAAGGAGTATCTTAAACTGGCACTGGAAACAGTGGTTTCTCCTGACCAACTTTTTTTATCGGTTATCGAAAAGGTTATTCAGAAGATTCGAGGCAGTGCAAATTACACACCTATGGCAGATGAAGAACTTGATTTATCTGTGCAAATTCTTGTTGTTGACACTTTTATACGGTGCAAGATATTCAAAAATCCTTCAGGAAA
>CAIMZS010000010.1 GCA_903846015.1 uncultured Anaerolineae bacterium
CCGAGCAACTTCTCGTACAGGAGCGGGAGACCAGCAGTCAGCTGCAAGCTTGGGCGGAGAAAAACGAAGCAAAGGTTGTTCAAGATCGAGAATTATCACGCCGGCTGCGGGAATGGGCCGAGCGCACGGAGCAGCTTCTCGTACAGGAGCTACGTTGCGGCGAGATGTCGCAACGAGAGTTGGATGAGTTGAGGTCCTTTGCCAGTGCCTTTAATCGTCTCTATCATCTTTACCTGTATTACAAAAAACGGCGGTTGCATGCGGGTTGAGGCGAACTGAGTGTTTGTTTTCTTACCTATTCCGATTGAGGTGAACTGAGTGTTTGTTTTCTTACATATTCCGAAGTGTGCAGGTACTACCTTTAGGGAGATAATCTCTGCGCAAATCAATCCCAGTAAGCGGTTAAGCATTGACGACATCAGCCGGATTGCCTACGCCTCTGATGAATGGTTGAATTCTCACGATTTCATATCCGGGCATTTTGGCGTATCGTTGCTCAAGCGTCTTGATGCCGGATGCAAAGTGGTAACCATGCTTCGTGACCCTTTAGCACACACCATCAGCCAATACAAATATTTCAAGGAGCTCTCGGAACGAGATACGGATTCTAATGCCTATGCCGCATTTTTACGAAATCGCAGTCTTAAGGAAATTCTATCAGACCCGCACGATGCCCTGATTAACAGCATGTTCCGTAATACGCAAACCTGGGCTCTTGTCTCTGATTATCAGCATCATTACCGAAATTACCTGATGCCAGATGATGAAGTGCTTGCGATTGCGAAAGAAAATCTTGAGAAAATGGATTTCTTTGGCCTGGTAGAGGCCATGGAAGATTCTTTGTCCGGACTTAATGCCTTGTTGGGATGGGATATCAAAATTGAAGACGCCGCTCGTGTGAAAAGCAACCCGACCGGCTGGCAAGATGATTATGAAGGGTTGAGAGATGTTATTTTAGAGCACAATCGATTAGATTTAGCGTTATACAACTGGGCACAGGTCAAGTTTCGTGAAAGGCTTGCAGTACTTTCACGAAAACCAGCAGCCTCCCATCTTGCCATTACTACAGTGGTCGATTGGAAAAACTTACAGTTTCCGGAGTATGTTAGTGAGGATTTTTCTTTAGCCAATGGAGAGATTAGCGTTCAGTTGCTGATTGAACGCCTGCAGAGGGAAGAATCAGTTAGGGGTGAACAACGCCGTATCAACGATGAGTTACGGTGCTGGGCTGAAAGCGCAGAGGCGCAGATTGCAAAAGAGCTGCAGACTAGCAACCAGTTGCGGGAAGAATTAAACCAGCAGCGGATTGAATTAAATAGTCGCAAGAAGTTATTAAGGCGACTTGTTTCATGGAGATTGTCTGATGATTGATGTTTGTATTTGTACTCATAACCCAAGAAGAGATGTCTTGGCGCTAACTATTTCTGCATTGGCAAACCAAAACGCCGAACCCAATGTCTTTCGCGTTGTCGTTGTTGATAATGCATCCTCTCCGGCTTTGTCAGAAACGATATTGGAGCCCCTAGCCCACCGAGGCATATCGACTCTTCTGATTCGTGAATCGAAGCCTGGTTTGCAGCACGCCCGTATTGCAGCCACCCGCCATAGTTCTTCTGATTGGGTGTTGTGGGTTGATGATGATAACGAGCCGTCTCCTGATTTCATTAAAAACGGTATGGATTTCATCAAAATGCATCCAGAAGTCGGCTGCTTTGGAGGAAGGTTATTGCTTCCAAATACCGCAAAACACAAAAAGTGGTTCACTCCGTTTCTGCCCTTTATCGGCATCAGGGATCCGGGAAACGAGCTGATGATTGAACAGGTAGACCGATGGACTGACGCTGAGCCAGCAGGGGCGGGTGCCTGGGTCCATCGAAAGGTAATGGATGAATATATTCGCCGTTCCGAGGCGGATGAGAGTTTTTTCAAACTTGGTCGTACCGGAACTAATGGCCTGGCGTCATGCGATGATTCGATAATGATGCGAGGCGCCATACGTTGTGGCATGTCTTGCGCCTATGTTCCATCACTGGAACTTCGTCATCACATCGACTTTGCCAGACGCTCTCGGTTTAGCTACCTGATTCGTTTAATGTACGCCTATGGCATCAGCCATGTGATCCTGGAATCCATGCTAAATGGTTCACAAGACACTCCTCCATGTTACGCATCTAAGAAACATTTTTTGAGGTTGCTGCTCGGGGTTGCCAAGGAAGGTGCGCAACAATCTCTGGCATTTGGCATCGGCTTGGTGGCCTACCATCTCGGTGTCAGGTCCGAATATCTTCGCCAAGGCACGGTCAAAAAATGAATCCCATAACTCAGTCACAACCCCGAATCACGCTCGTCACTCCGTCACTCAATGCGAAAAAAACCATTGGACGAACGCTCTGTTCCATTGAAGAGCAACGTTATCCCAACCTGCAGATGATTTGCGTTGATGGCAACAGTTCAGATAGCACGCCGGAGATCATCGAGCGCTACCGGCATATTGTCAGCCACGTTATCCGGGAAAAGGACAAAAACGTTGCGGATGCGGTTAACAAAGGTTTCAGGCTTGCGGACGGCGAGATATTTTGTTACCTCAATGCCGATGATGCGTTAGTCCCGGGGGCATTGGAGTGTGTAGCACGTACCTTCATGGAGAACCCGGATATCGATGTGGTCACAGGCGGTTGTCGGCGTGTTTTCGCGGACGGGTCTGAGCTGATTACGCAAGTTCCTGAGAATTTCCTTGAAACCCTGTCGATGCGCAACGGTATCGAACAACCCAGCACTTTTTGGCGTGCTGCCGTCCACCGACGTCTCGGAGAATTGGATGAAAGCTATCAACTCGCCTTCGACTGGGAGTGGTGGAATCGGCTTCACGCATCGGGTGCGCGATTCAAGCGTATTTCTGATGTATTATCTGTGTACTACTTCAGCGAAGACAACCTGACTTCCCGTGCGGGTCATCGTGTTATCAACGAGATGTACCGGGTGACCAAGACCTATGGCCCCTTTAGGGGATACATTGCCGATGTCTACCGCTTCCTGTTTCGTGCATTTGATATGCATGGTTGCTATGATCAATCATTTCATGACTTGCCTTTTGCAAAGCGGTTACTGTTTGGGGGCACTTTATCGCTTCTGTATAAGCTTTTCGGCCGCCAAGCAATCAATTGTTATAACTGGAACTGGGCATCGAAGCAGGTGCGCGGTCTGGTTTGGTATAAATAGAAGACGCAGATAAATTTACTTTAAATTTCAAGATAAAAATTGACTCCTAAAAAGCGAAACGTTTATTAATCATATTGTTAACAATATTGTTTATGTGGTTTACCCTGGCTTTTAAAGTAGAATAAAAAATGAAAAAAAAAATAGCAGACATTCAAATTCTTCGTAGTATAGCCATCATACTGGTTCTTTTTCAGCATTTCGAACTCGTTCATATTATTGCCCATCAACTTCCTGTCTATATCATGCCACCATTTTCGCAAGGTGTTCGGCTATTTTTTGTGATTAGTGGTTATGTTGTTGCTCGTTCTTTGCTTTCTGGAAATGAAATTAAGCCATTCCAGTTCATTATTAAGCGTGTTTTTAGAATTTACCCTATTTTACTAATATTTGTTGTCGTCTCTATTTCTACTAACTGGTTATTACAAACACCTCTTGCTCAAATATGGAATGCAGGCCTGGTGGAAAAAGACAGGTTACCTTGGGACAAATTCTGGGATTTGACTGTAAGAACCGTTACAGGTACTTATATTAATACAGCAAAGTTTGAATATAGTAGATTGTTTGGAGCTATGTGGAGCCTATCTGTAGAATTCCAGTTTTATGCCTGTGTTGCAGTCATTGGAATTGTTTTAGTTTTCTTATTAAGAAAAAAAAA
>CAIMZS010000011.1 GCA_903846015.1 uncultured Anaerolineae bacterium
ATATACTTTTTGCACCAATCCAGGAAAATAGAAATGGGAAAAGTGGCTTACTCCACTTATTTCCATTTGTAAATAATCGCGCCCGGCAGTTTCTGCATGTGGCGCGGTTTCGTTTTCCCATCTGTTATGGAGGATAAACCTATGAAACATAAATTATTTTATGGTATGGTTTTACTGGCTCTGCTTGTCTCAGCCTGCGGAGGGGGATCCACACCATCTGCCAGTCCAATCGCGACAGGGACACCTGTAAGCGCAGAGGCTGCCACAGCGATCATCAGTGTCGCAGCAACGGCGCTCCCGGCCGGCACTGCTGGGAACGCAACGCTGCGTGTCGGCTGGCTTGGCAAACCGGATACGCTCAATCCCGCTTACGCTTTTTTGTCTGAATCTTATACCATCTTCCATTTGATTTACTCTACCCTGACCACGCAATCTGACGATGGCAGTTATGTGGGTTTGTTGGCGAAGGATTGGTCGGTCTCCAGCGATGGTCTGACCTGGACTTACCATCTTAAGGATGGTTTCAAGTGGCACAACGGAAAACCATTAACGGCTGATCAAGTCGTCTGGGCATTCAACGCTATTGTGAAGGATCCTCAAGGCTGGGCAACCCTGGCGAACTATACGGCTGGATTTAAGGAAGTGACCGCCCCGGATGCCAGGACTGTGGTCATCGTCACCGAGTATCCGATTGCCAATATGGACTATCGCACATCTTTCCTTTATATTTTTTACCAACCCGATTTTGAAAAATTTACCACTGCGGCGGAGCTGCAAAATTTCTCGAATTTTAATGCCATTGGCTCGGGACCATTCATGCTCAAGACCTTTGACAAGGATACTGGGGTGGCCATCCTGGCTGCAAACAAAGATTATAGCGACGGCGCGCCCAAGATCGACGGCATTATCTTTCAAACCTTTGATAACGCGGATGCGATGGTTCAGGCGCTCAAGGTTGGCGATATTGATATGCTGACCAGCGTGCCAGCCAGTGCCTTTGAGACGGTCAAGGGTTTTCAGAATGTGAAGACGACTGCGATAGAAAATAGCTATTTCTACGAGCTGATTATTAACACGGTAGACCCGAATCACAAGCCCGCCCCGACCGGCAATCCTGCGCTGGCTGATCCGGCCGTGCGCCTGGCGATAGCCCACTCCATTAATAAAAAGGATTTTGTCGATATCGTCATGCAAGGATTGGCAGCGCCGGGGGATACCATTGTCGCACCTTCCATGGGGGGCGGATTCTGGCACAACCCGAATATCAAAGACATTCCCTTCGACATTGCCGAGGCCAATCGTGTGTTGGATGAAGCGGGATATAAACCCGGCAGCGATGGGGTGCGCGTCAAGGGCAAGCTGCGCCTGGAGTTTCGTTTACAATTTCCATCGACCTCATCTGTTTATTCACGCATGGCGGATATGATGGTGCCCTGGTTCAAGCAGGCTGGCATGAAACTTAACTCTGAAGCGATGGATGAGGACAGTATGACGGCCGCCATCACGCCCACCGGCGATTATGACCTTGTGATTTGGGCCTGGGAGCCTGATCCCGATCCCGACTTCATTCTCAGTGCGCTGACAACTGGTCAATTTGTAGAAGGTGGTTGGAGCGACAGTGGGTATCATAACCCGACGTATGACCAACTCTATCTTGACCAGCAAAAACTTGTGGATAAAACCGCGCGTCAGCAGGTAATCTGGAAAATGCAGGATTTGGTTTTCAATGATCGACCATATATCGTTTTGTTTTATGAAAACCTGTTGCAGGCTTACCGCTCGGATCGTTTCTCCGGTTTTATTGAGTCACCGCTTGGAATTGAGTCCACAAAGTCGTTGACGAGTACAGAATTGGTCAGGTAACCTTAATTCTCTTTGCCTCTTTCGCCTGTGTCATACAGAATAAAAGACGAAAGAGGCAAGGACTTCTCAAAGCAAGACAGCATTATTGATCCTTTGCAAAGGCCGGGCCCATGAATCGACGCGACTACCTTCTTCGTAAACTAGGCTTATCTTTTGTGACGATTTTTGTGGTGATCGTCATTAATTTTATGTTGTTTCGAGTACTGCCGGGCGACCCGGTCAGAGCGGTGATCGGGCGCAATATCCGCATATCCGTCGAGACACAACAGGCTTTACGCGAACAATTTGGCCTGGATAGGCCCGTTTTTCCTGACCAATTTCTCGATACCATCCGGCAGTGGGCGCAGGGCAACCTGGGAGTCTCGTGGTCATTACGGCGTCCGGTCAGCGAAGTACTGATGTCAAAGCTGGGGAATACGGTTATGTTGATTGGCCTGGGGCAGGTGCTTGCCATTATCCTGGGTGTGAGCCTGGGCCTGCTGGCTGGTTGGAAACGCAAGACCGCCATTGATGTCGGCGCAGTCACCTTCTCGCTGGTGGCCTGGGCCATTCCGACATTTTGGCTGGGGATCATCTTGTTGGCGGCGGGCAGCGCCTGGTTTGGCTTGCCAACCGCCGGTATTATCAGCCCGGAAAACACCGGCAAGCCGTTGATGTCCGTTCTGCCCGATCTTGCCCGTCAACTTTTCCTGCCAACGCTGACGCTGACCATTCTGTATATGGGTGAGTATATGCTCATCATGCGCTCATCCATCCTGGAAGTGCTCAGCGAAGACTATATCTTGACCGCCAGGGCCAAAGGCATGAGCGACTGGCAGGTGCTGTGGAAACACGCGCTGCGAAATGCCATGCTGCCGATCGTGACCTTGATTGCGCTCAACCTCGGATTTACCGTATCGGGCGCTATTTACATCGAAACAGTTTTTTCTTACGACGGCCTTGGAAAGCTATTCCAGACTGCGCTTGTCAAGCAGGATTACCCACTGTTGCAGGGTGCATTCCTCCTGCTGGCCGTGAGCGTCATTATTGCCAATATGGCTGCGGATGTGTTGTATGCTGTGTTAGACCCGCGTGTGAAGGAGAGTTGACGTGAATGAAAACTGGGCTCCCTTCAGGCGCAACCTGTCCGATTTTTGGAAGGCGTTCCGCCGCAATAAACTCGGACTTTTGGGCGGCTTCCTGGTTCTGACTGCGATTCTCGTGGCTACATTCGCTCCCATGCTCACACCTTACGCGCCAACTGAAGTGATCCGCGACGCAAATGGACACGGTTTGACCTTCGCCCCGCCTTCTGTTCATGCACCGTTGGGTACGGACGACGCGGGCCGCGATATTTGGTCTCAATTAATTTTCGGTGCGCGTGTCTCCTTGATGGTCGGCTTTGTGGCGGGGTTCATCGCCATGTTTGTCGGCAGCCTGTTTGGCATTTTGGCGGGCTACTTTGGTGGACGCGTTGATAACCTGCTGATGCGCGTCACGGATGTCTTGCTAGTCATTCCAGATTTGCCACTCATGCTGGTGTTGGTCGCCACCCTGCGGCAGATGGATTTACACATCTCTCCGCTGGTGGTGTTGATTGCGGTCATTGGCCTGCTGTATTGGACCAGCACCGCGCGCCTGATCCGGTCGCAGGTGCTAACCATTAAAGAGCGTCAATTCGTGGCACGCTCGCGCGCCATTGGTGCGGGACATGGGCATATTATTCGTAAGCATATTTTGCCCCAGATTATGCCGCTGATCGTTGCCAACACAGTGCTGATCATTTCCACTGCCATCCTGATTGAATCTGGGCTGGCCTTCTTGGGGCTTGGCGACCCGACCCAGCCGTCCTGGGGTGCGATGCTCAATTTTGCCTTTGACCGCAGCGCGATTACCAACGGGGCCTGGTGGTTCTATCTTCCGCCTGGTTTTGCCATCGTGTGGGTTACGCTTGGCTGTGTGCTGCTCGGCAACGTGCTGGAGGAAATGCTCAATCCGCGTCTGACGGCACATCATCTCGAAGGCACCCAGAAAATTATCTCGATCCCCAAGGCCGCGGAACAAGCAACTCCTCAACCCCTGCTGTCTGTTCGTCACCTGACAACCGAGTTTCTTCTGAACGGCAACCAGGTCGCGCGCGCGCTGGAAGATGTTTCCTTTGATGTGCTGCCTGGTCGGACCATCGGGCTGGTCGGCGAATCGGGCTGTGGCAAAACCACCACGCTGATGTCCATCCTGCGTCTTTTGCCTTCCAATGGATGTATCACTGCCGGCAATGTCTATTTCAAAGGTGTCGATCTGCTGGCATTGAGCGAACACGAAATGCGCAAGCACCGCTGGAAGGACATGGCCATCATTTTCCAGGGCGCGATGAATGCGTTGAACCCGGTCATGAAGGTCGGCGACCAGATTCGCGAGGCGATCCTGCACCATAACCTGATGAAGGGCGAGGCCGCCGAACAGCGCGTAGGGGAACTGCTGGAACTGGTCGGCATCCCGCACAGCCGCCGTGATTTATATCCACACCAATATTCGGGCGGGATGCGCCAGCGCGCGATGATCGCCATGGCGCTGGCCTGTTCGCCTGACCTGCTGTTTGCCGACGAACCGACCACGGCGCTGGACGTGATGATTCAGGCGCAGGTTTTGGAGCTGCTCAAACGGATTCAGAAGAACCTGGGATTGGCGATTGTGCTTGTGACGCATGACCTGGGTGTGGTTGCCGAGATGTGCGATGAAGTGGTGGTGATGTATGGCGGCAAGGTGGCTGAATATGGCCCGGCGGAACTGGTCTATAACCAGCCGCAGCATCCTTATACCCAACGCTTGCTGGAAGCCTTTCCTGATTTGAGCCGTTCGACCGATCCTTCGGCTGGTTTCGGGCAAGATCTTACCACCATCCCCGGCACACCGCCGCGGTTGAATGCTTTGCCACCTGGATGCCGGTTCAGCCCGCGCTGCACTAAAAGTATCGAAATCTGCACCCAAATCGCGCCAAAACTGGTTGCGTTGGCTGCGGCTGCTCCAGGTGTGGATGCCCAGCACCTGGCGGCCTGTCATTTGCTGCTGCAAGCAGGCCCGGGAGAAATTGTCTGGATGGAGGGTCAAAACTAATGAACCCCGCACCCATTCTCGAAGTTAAAAATCTTTTCAAACATTTTCCGATGCGTCAGGGGTTGCTGGATCTGCTGCGCCGCCGAGAGCCGGAAATTGTACGCGCGGTGGATGGCGTATCTTTCAGGTTGGAAAAGGGCGAGGTGCTGGCGTTGGTGGGCGAATCAGGCTGCGGGAAAACCACGATCGTGCGGACATTAATCG
>CAIMZS010000012.1 GCA_903846015.1 uncultured Anaerolineae bacterium
CACAAAAAGCAAGAATATTTTCCATAATGTCGCACATGGTCCCGATTTCTGCACGGGAAAGAAAATTCTTAATAAGCCCTTCCTTCGTGATTCTTGGTGGCCTTTGTGGTGAAAAGATTTTCTTTTCCGGCTGTTCCGGGTTAGGAATTAGCGTGGTAGTTACCGGGCTATTCTTCCCAGTCCCTTCCCAGTCCCTTCACCGGCCCAGGCATGCTACCAAATCCTGCCGGCACCGCTGGTATTGACGATCAGCCCGGAGATTTCAGCCCGCGCCACAAGAGCTGGGGGACTGAATTTTCATCCAACCAATAAAGCGCCTCGAGCGTATGAGGAATGGAATCTGATATCTCCGCGATCACGGGCTGGGTATGATAGAGGCCAACCGGCGAAGCCTGAATAGCCATCTCCGCAATCAATCCACAGGAATTGAAAGAAAACGTAAAGGTTCTGGCATCCTTCAGGCGTGGGTACAGAATTTCGCCAACCACGAAACGGTTGCCAGGCATAGCCTGCGGCCCACCTGGTGGGAAAACAAACTCAGCCTGGCAAGTGGATTGCCCGGCAGGATATTTGCCATAATTCGCCAAAACCGGTGCCTGGGCAACAAGCACCAGGCTGGCAAGGACAAATACCAGCGCAACGGAACCCAGAGTCATTCGTTTTTCAAAATAAAGGCTATGCGAAATCTGTTTTTTAGGATCAAAAGCGAGCGGGGCCGCATGCACAAATTGGCGGAATGCAACCGGCAAGACCTCGGCCAGGGCCAACAGCCCCACGCAAGTATAAAAGAATACGATCCAATCGACCGGCACGATATAACGCGAGCCCGAATTACGCGCAAAACCCAGTGAAACACAATAAACAATAAAAACAACCCCAGGCACCCACCCGGCCCAGCGCCAACGCTTCCAACTCCAGGCCAAGCCGATCGCAAAAAGGGCAAGGCTCAAAACAAGCGTTGGAATTTGACCGGGAGTCAAGCTGCCCAGCCACTTCTGCACCAGAACATCCTGCCAATACGGGCGCTCAGTGAGCGTGATCAGATCCTGATCAGCTTGAGAAAATGAATCAGGAAGCGCCAGAAATGCACCCACAAAGTTATGCAGCGTGTGGTTGAGTATAAAATTTGGAAATTTCTGCACATCCCCACCCGCCGCCAGGCCGCTGGCGGATGAAACGGCCTCACCCGACGAACTTCCGCCGGACTTGGGAGGCGTTCCGGCGGGTATCAGGAAGAGATTGTTTTGGGGGGGCGAGGGGGATGGATCATACCGAACTGTAATTACATTCTCAAATTTGGCCACCCAATACGGCTTGCCAGTTTCATCCAGACCGGTAAGCACCCAGGGAATGACCAGGATGCTAAAGCCGAGCAAGAAGGCAAACGAATGTTTTAGCCAGGCGCGCTTTCGACCCCAAAAAACACACAGGGAAAACAACGGGATAACTGGCAGCAGCGCAAGCGGATTTAAACGTATCAGGGATAATGCGCCGAGCAAACCGCCTGACAGAAACACAATCCAGGGGCGCGAGCGCCCCCAAACCAACCAGGCAAAAAGCAGCCAGGTCAGCAAAACCAACCCGAACATGGTCGGGATTTCAGACAACAACAAGCGCGGGTTTGCGCTCGCCACATTATTGGACAGGAATAGCGCGTTGGTTTGTCGAACGATCGTGATCAACGCGATGATCACTCCCAAAAAACGGCTGTGGAAAGTTTTCCCGAACCAATAAAGCGCCGGGATCATGCCTGCCAGGATGATGGCCTGCAAACGCGTTAAAAGGTTGTAGTCGAACCCGGCCAGGCGGTGGAGAAAAGCCAGGAAAACAAGGTAGAGTGGCTTATCGATAAAATGCCCATAATAAATGCCATAGCCTCTCAGGATCGATATTGCCCCCAGGTCGTAGATTCGGGCATCCGAATATGGATAGGGCTGATAATACGGCGCCAATGGTTCAACAGAGAAATAATGCTTGAGCATGGGAGCCTGTGACCAGGTCACTGCCGCAACCAGAAATAGAAGCAGGGCGAGAAGGATATCAACGCTCAAGAAATGCTTCCAGCCGGGTATGTCTTTCTGGAAACGCCTGGCAAACACGGAAACCAGGCCAAGACCCAACATCCCGGCAAACAAGATAACCAAAAACTGCAATGCGGTCAGCGGCATCCCGGCCACATTCCAGTAAAATTGATCCGGGGTAATCCCAAGCTTGGAGTTTCTGATAAAAACCCAAACAAGCGCCACAAGGATGATCGCCGCCAGTGAAAGGCCGGTGATTTTTTTGTCCAGTTTTTCCAACCTTTTTACCAGCCAGGGCATCGAAAACTGGATCGGCTGCAAACCAATCGCCACCAAAAGCGGGCGCAGGCGCTCAAAGTAGCCATGGAATGTGCCCATCAGTGCCGAAGGCGCGATCAACACTGCCAGATCAAGCAGGAAAATCAATACCACAAGGGTAAACCAATTAGCTTCTCCTGTAAAAAAAGAGAACGCTCGAAGCGCTATCCCCTGGCGAAAAATGCGCACAGCCAGATATAGCATCAATAAACCAGTGCTCAGCGCAACCAGGAATATCCCGATGCGAAGGGATGAAAACCCAAAGAGGAAGGCATTCTTGGGGTCAGAGTCAATGCTTAATATCATGATGGCCGATACAAAGAACTCAATTGCCCCAAGACCGGATAACAAGGCCAGGGTAAAATGATCGTGATGTTCTTTTTGGCTGATTAACATAGACTTATCGTCCCATCATGGTACACGGTTCTGCGGTAGTGCCGGTTCTTACTCTTGCTCTTGCTCTAATCTGAGCAAATCTGCGGTTCAGAAGGCATGGCTCCTGGTTCAAACACGGCCAATGTTGAGTATAATCTTATTTTCGTTCAGATCATGCCTTTTTTCATTCCGGAGATTCAATGTTCAAAAAAATCGCCATCGTGCATGAATGGTACATTACCAGAGCCGGGTCCGAGCGGGTGATTGAACAATTATTGCAGATATTTCCACAGGCAGACCTGTTCAGTTTAATGGACTTTATGCCAGAAAACGAAAAAAGAAATCTATCTGGGCGCGCCATCCAGACTTCTTTTTTACAGAAACTACCGTTCATCCGTGCCAATTACCGCCTGGCTTTGCCACTGATGCCGTTGGCGATTGAACAATTCGATCTTTCAGGATACGACCTGATCCTCTCCAACTGCCACGCTGTCAGCAAGGGAGTCATCACTTCTCCGGAACAACTGCACATCAGTTATGTGCACACCCCCATTCGCTACGCCTGGGACATGCAGGCCGAGTACCTGAACACCAGCAAAACTTCGGGCCTGGGCGGGATCGTGGCGCGCCTGATATTACATTATATCCGTGCCTGGGATGCGCTGGCAGCCAACCGCCCCGACATCATCATCGCCAATTCACGGTTCATCGCCAGCCGGGTACAGAAGACCTACCGGCGCGATTCGCGCGTCATTTACCCACCGGTGGATACCCAAACCTTTACTCCTGGGGGCGAACGTGAAGATTTTTACTTTACTGCCTCGCGCTTTGTGCCCTACAAACGCATCGAATTAATCGTCGAAGCATTCCGATCGATGCCCGAAAAACGCCTGGTTGTGATCGGGGAAGGCCCGGAGATGGCTCGGGTGCGCAAGCTGGCCGGCGCAAATGTCGTCCTGATGGGTTACCAACCCGTGGAAGTTCTGCGCGAACACATGCGCCGCTGCCGCGCTTTCATCTTCGCAGCCAGGGAAGATTTCGGGATCACCCCACTGGAAGCGCAGGCCTGCGGAGCGCCGGTGATCGCGTATGGCGAGGGCGGCGTGGGGGAAACCATTATCGGGAGCGCAGGCGCAGCCCGCAGCGGCGTCTTTTTTCCAGAACAGACTGTGGGGGCGCTCAGGGCAGCCATCCAGGAATTTGAACAGGTGGAGGCCAGCATCAGCGCGCAAGCCTGCCGAGCCAACGCCGAGCGGTTTTCAAATGAACGCTTCAAAACTGAATTTGAAAGCTTTGTGCGCTCCAGTTGGGATGAGTTTCAAAACCAAAAAAACCTGCGCAAAACGGGTCGGGGCTGAGTGTTATCGATTGTGCCAACCGGAATACAGCATTGCGCTCCCAAAATGTCGAAACGGGGCACGCTGTTGCCAGACTATCAGGTAAAATAGATTTCAACAATTCAGTTGGCAAACATGACAAATCTCAAGAAATCAATTTTCACCCCCATCGTGATAACCCCTCCAGCCAGGTTGGAATTACCAGATTTCCAGGAATTGTGGGAATACCGGGGTCTGTTACTATTCCTGGTACGGCGCGACCTGAAAGTGCGCTTTCAACAAACGGCGATTGGTTTTTTGTGGATCATTCTGCAGCCCTTAATCCAAATGCTCATTTTTTATGTAATTCTTGGCCTGCTGGTCAAGGTTCCCACGGGCAACATCCCATATCATCTTTTCTTCTTATCGGCCTTCGTTATCTGGCAGTTCTTTACCCAGGTTGTCAACGGCAGCGCCATCAGCCTGGTAGGGAATATCGGCATCATCATAAAATCCTATTTTCCCAGGATGGCCCTGCCGCTTGCCTCGGTCGCGAGTGCGCTGGTCGATTTTGTAGTTTCGTTTATCGTTTTGATGGTTTTCTTACTGATAAATGGGAATTATCCGATATCCCTGCGCTACTTGTTGATCCCGGTGTTGCTGGCGCTCACGACCATTTTTGCTTCCGGCGTTGGCTTATTTTTTGGGGCCTTGATGGTGGTCTTTCGCGATACAAAGAATTTACTTGGCTTTATTCTGATGATGTGGATGTATGTAACCCCCATCATGTTCCCGGTAACGCTTGCCCCAGAAAAATACAGGGTCTATTTTTATCTCAACCCGTTAACCAGCCTGGTGGATGGCTTTCGATGGGCGGTCTTGAGTCAGGGTGACCTACCCAAACCTGGTTATCTTCTGGTATCCTTCTTCATCGCCGTTATCATCTGGTTCTGCGGCGCGATTGCTTTTCGGGCCATGGAAAATAGAATTGCGGACGTTATGTAACCATGAATCAACCTGCCATCAAAGCCGAAAATATTTGGAAAGAATATAGAATTCGACACGCCTTTGAAGGCTCATCCGGGTCTTTCAAGGCGTTATTAAATGCCCCATTCAACTGGTTGACGGGGCAAAGCCAAAAGTACGCACACCTTGAGAAGTCCGAGCAGTTTGTGGCATTGAGAGATATCTCGTTTGAAGTGGAACACGGGGAATCGGTCGGGTTGATCGGGCGCAATGGAGCCGGCAAAAGTACCCTGCTCAAAATTCTTTCACGCATCACGCGCCCATCCAAAGGCCGGCTGACGCTGTATCACCGCGTAAACGCCCTGTTGGAGGTTGGCACTGGTTTTAATCCGGAGCTTTCAGGACGGGAGAATATCTACCTGAATGGCAGCTTCCTGGGAATGAAAATTTCTGAGATCAGTCAGAAGTTTGATGAGATTGTGTCTTTCTCAGAAATTGAGCAGTTCATCGATACGCCCGTGAAATATTATTCCAGCGGCATGTTTGTCCGGCTGGCATTCTCGGTTGCGGTACATTTGACCCCAGAAATTTTACTGCTTGATGAGGTTCTCTCGGTTGGTGATGCAGGTTTTCAGAATAAATCGCTGTCAAAAATGAAAGAATTGCTGGGGAGCGGCGCAACCATCATCTTTGTTTCACACAACGACAAGGCCATTCAAGAAATTTGCAAACGCGCCATCTGGCTGGACAAGGGCAGTCTCCGTATGGATGGGCCATCCGCCAGCGTTGTGGAAGAATATGGCAAGTTTTTGAGTGGAGGTTAATAACAGGGACAATTTTCAAACCGAAATTCGCGCAGTCTGAATGAAGGCGCAGGCATCTACCAGTGCCCGTTCTAGCTCTTGCTCTCGGACTTGCTCTAATCTGCGTAATCGTCGAAATCTGCGTAAATCTGCGATAGTGCCGGTTCTAGCACGGCCGGTTCAGACACCTGCCGGTTCTGCGCTGGCAACCTGGCTGGTATAAAATATTTTCTGACAATAAAGAAGGCCTAGATGGAACCACAAAACAAGGTTATGGATGTAAAAAAGTTATTTCAACTCCTGGAAAACCGTCCTGTCATTATTGATATCGGATGTAGATGGGGCTTCCAAAAACATTGGCAGGAAATGGAATCAGTCACCCAGCTAATGGGTCTGGACGCAGATGAACTGGAGATCGATTCGTTAAACCTGGCAAATAAAAGAGACGAGTTTATTCCAAAAGTGTTGGGGGCTAAAAATGGCCCGGGGAAACTATTTATTACCGAGGACCCAGCCTGCAGCTCCCTGTATCCTCCGGATGAAGACTTGATCGTTAAGCGACCGTTACTGGCAGTAACCCGGCTGGTATCGACAAAGCCAGTAGAAATATCCACTTTTGACGACTGGATTATGACAAAAGGAATTTCCGAGGTTGATTTTATAAAATTGGATATCCAGGGAGCCGAACTGGATGTGCTCCGCGGCGCAGAAAAAACCCTGCAATCCGTCCGAATGTTGGAAGTGGAGGTTCAATTTAACCCGATTTATAAAGGTTCTGCGCTGTTTGGCGAAGTCGACCTTTTTTTGCGACAGCATGGGTTCTCTCTTTGGAGAATACAAAATTTTACTCATTATGAGATGGCAGGGATCAACTCGCCAACCACTACCGTCGAGGCAGCCCATTATGATACCCATACAACGAAATTTACAGGAAAGAGTGGTCAGCTTACCTGGGCGGACGCATTTTTTGTGCGTAACGAAATAGCCTATGCCTATCCACGCCCCTGGGAAACCGCATTAAAGGATGCCTGTATTGCCAATGTACTGGGTTTTGAAGACCTCTGTGCTCATTCTTTAGAGGCTGCGCACAGGACATGCCCCATCGATATTGCGCAAAAAATAGCAGCATCCTACAGCCCCTTTTCCCCAGAAGAAAATCGCCGGATCAAAATGACCATTTCATGTTCTGATAGTGAATCAATCCCCAAAATCCCCCAGGCCGGTGAAATATTCGATGGTCCGGATGGCCCTTATCAACTCATGCACAATGGTATAAAAATAACCAAAGATTGTTACGGCGGCCAATGGACAACAGAAATCATCCGGCGCTTGCGTGGACACCATGAACCGCAGGAAGAGAAAGCATTCAACGAGATACTCAAATACATCCGTCCAAATGCCACCATGCTGGAACTGGGCAGTTTTTGGTCGTATTATTCGCTCTGGTTCAACAAACAAATCGTTAATGCCCAAAATTACATGATCGAACCTGATCCAAACAATCTGGCAGCCGGCAAGCGAAATTTTGACTTGAATTCTGTGAAAGGCAGTTTTCTCAACGCGGCGATCGGAAAGACATCCAGCGATTCAATCCCCTTCACCTGTGAAAGTGACGGTCAAACCAGGCCAATGCGCATCATCTCGGTTGATGATTTTGTTGCGCGCGAAGGCATTACGAATATCGATCTGCTTTTGAGCGATATCCAGGGATTTGAATTGGAAATGCTGCAAGGGGCAACCAGGTGTATTGAACAAGGGTTGATCCGCTTCTTAGTTATCTCGACACACCATCATTTGTTTTCCAATGATCCGCTGACACACCAAAATTGTTTATATTTTCTGCAGGCTCACGGAGCCAATATCCTGGTTGAACACAAGGTTTCCGAATCTTTCAGCGGAGATGGCCTGATCGTGGCATCCTTTGGACCTGAGGATCAAAACCTTCCAAAGATCGAAATAAGTCGAAACGACCCGGCCAATAACCTGTTCCGTGAATTGGAATACGATTTGCATGATCCCTGGCAAGAAACCAGGCAAATAAAATCAGAACTGGCACAGACCAGAATTGCGTATGATCTGGCCATGCAGCAAATGAATTCCCTGTACACCAGCCGCTGGTACAAATTGGCAGCGCCATTCCGCATGGCAGCAAATTTTATGCGCTCGCTGAAAAAATAATATCACCTGAAACCACACCCAAACTGCTTGCAAAGGCTCCGGTTTGGAAGGTATATTTTATTGAAATCAGCCAGTATTCAAACAGGAAGAAGATTTTCTTTGGAAGAATTACAGCCTGGCAGCAAACTTGCAAACTTTTCTCAAGAATTGAAATCATGCATGTGCACTCAAGAAATGCTTGAATCCGATTTATTTCGGGCATGGACCCAGGAAATCCGCCATGATTTCCGAATGCACCGCAAAATCTGGGAATTTTGTTACATCGCACAAGCGCTCTTCGAGAGAGGCTTCATCAAGGCGGGCTCTCGCGGATTGGGTTTTGCCGTCGGACAAGAACCTTTGCCAGCCTTATTTGCAAAGAATGGGTGCAAAATAGTCGCTACTGATTTGGCTATTGATCAGGCCAGGGACAAAGGATGGGTCGATTCAAACCAACACGCTTCTGCGCTGGATGATCTAAACAGGATGAAAATTTGTCCAGAAGATCTTTTTCGGGAAAATGTTTCATTCCAGCCTGTTGATATGATAAAAATACCCGCCGAACTGACAGGCTTTGACTTTATTTGGTCATCCTGTTCACTTGAACACCTGGGATCGATTGCGCAAGGGATATGTTTTATTAATAACTCATTACGCTGTTTGCGGCCCGGCGGGGTGGCTGTTCACACAACCGAATTTAACTGTTCTTCGAACGAGACTACCATTGAAAATGGCCCATCGGTATTATTCCGGCAGAAAGATTTTGAAATCATTGCTGATATCTTGAGATTTCAAGGACATGAAATTGAATTGGATTTTTCACCAGGGAAAAAACCCCTGGATTTGTATGTTGACAAGCCTCCGTACACTCTTGACAAACATATAAAACTTGAGTTCGAAGGTTATGCATCGACTTCATTTGGCTTGATCATTCGAAAAGCTGCGCAGACCAACCCCGCGACTTATATTGTTGAAACCTTGCTGGATTTGACAACGAAAGAACGTGATGGTTTTCAACTCGAGTTGAATCGTGTTCTCGCCTCCCGCTCTCAGCGCATTATAGCCCCAATGCGCGCCATTTGGAAATGGATAAGAGTTTGGCGAAATCGAATCACGCCCAAAATATAGGGAACCTCAACCGAAATAGCATCTGGTTTGTTAATTAACCATTCCAGCCCCCATCGCTTTCGACCGCGAGCACCGGATTACGTATTTTGACGATAGTGAACTGAATACCTGCCAGCCCGACAGGATACACTGGGCGCAGCCATGTACTATCCAAACTTCCCAGGGTATGTCTCCACCGTTTGGATAATGGTTCCCGGACATCAGGGCTTTCTCATCTGCTGTACTTTCCTCATCCTTAATCTTCACACAGGATAACATCCCATGCAGCTTAAATCCCTTGGCAACCGCACCGACTTGATCTTCCCCCAATTCGATGGTCTGATCCTGGACCGCGGCGACTACCTGGTCATCCGCACTCCATCCAATCCCACTTTTCATTGGGGCAACTTCCTGATCTTTCCTGAGGCGCCTGCAGCGGACGACCTGGAACGCTGGAAGGCCCTGTTTACGCGTGAGATCGGCCCGGCGGAACACTTTTCCTTTGGATGGGACACCGTCACCGGAGAGTTGGGCGAGGTCGCGCCTTTCCTGGCCGAAGGCTTCGAACTGCAAGAGGAGATTGTGCTGGCAACCGATGCGGTGCACAGACCGGCCAAATACAACGAGGATGTGGCAGTGCGCCCGTTGACGGAAGACTGGGAATGGGAACAGGCCTTGCAGAATCAGGTGGAGTGCCGTGATATGGTTTACGGACTGGATGGCTATCTGGTCTTTAAACGCAATCAGATGCAGCGATATCGAGCCATGACTCGCGCCGGGCTGGGGCACTGGTTTGGGGCTTTTAAAGACGGGAAATTGGTGGCAGACCTTGGGTTATATGCTTCGGGCAAGCTGGGGCGCTTCCAAAATGTTGGCACGCACCCCGATTACCGGCGCCTGGGGATCTGCGGCGCACTGGTACACCAGGCCAGCAGTTATGCGTTCGGTGTTATGCAGCTGGAAACATTGGTCATGGTGGCGGATGAGCATTATCACGCTGCCAAAATTTATGAGACAGTCGGTTTTGAACCCCGGGAGCGCCAGAATGGCCTCGGTTGGTGGGACCGCAATAAAACGGGGGCTGGTTGAAATCCCATGCCGTTGACGGCTGTTTGCCCAAATTAGGGCTATTTACCCCGGCTCGAAGTTGGGTGCGGACTGACAACTCCGCGATTGACTTTTATTACACGCACTGCCAATTGTTTTTTCATTTTTTCTCCTGGCACCCTATTGATGATCCTCGAATTTCCATTTGGATAATCCCACTATAAAACATCAGCGTGACACAGGCGTGACCGGTGAGCTTAATATCGATACCAAATGGAGAAACTTTTAAGCTTGATCAAAAAATAATGGCGCTGCCGCAAAATCATTTATAATTTTAATATAAGCGGTTCTCATGGTACCCGGTTCTGCACAGGCACAGCATGCTGCAGCTGGATTATGAACACAAGCAGCTATCAAGGCTGCCTCTCAATATAGCCAGTGCCCAGGTGAGCTTGTCAACGAATTGACAAGTTATATGGCAACTTTGGGTATAATGGCGTTTCTGCACAAGCTCCTTTTTTTTACGGAAATTCCCAAAGAGCCAATATTCCACGGAAATATTTTGGTGGCTTTCGGAATAAAGATTGTTTTACCGTAGAATCAACCATAATTTCAAGCAAAATCCTGAAGACTTTTCAGCGTTAGCCGTAATATCTGCCCATTATTAGAAGACATGGAGTCAACAATGACCTTTATTTCATATTCTCAAAATTACGAAGATGTTATGCTGTGGCGCGCACTCAAGAATGTGAACAGGGGTTTTTATGTGGACGTGGGCGCCAATGACCCGATCATCGATTCGGTGACGCAGGCCTTTTATGAAAGAGGCTGGCGGGGAATCAATATTGAACCAATGAATGTTTATATCGATCGCCTCTACACAGCCCGGCCAAGGGATATTAACCTACCCATTGCGGCGGCAGATAAAGCTGGAGAACTGACTTTTTATGAAATTGCTCAAACCGGTCTTTCTACAACCAATAACGACATAGCTCAAAAACAGCTTGAGGGCGGGTGGCCGATGATTGAACGCAAGGTCATGGCGCTGCCTCTAAATGAAATATTTGACACCCATGTCAAAGGTCCAATTCACTTTTTAAAAATTGATGTGGAAGGCGTCGAGCAGGTTGTATTAAAAGGATTGGATTTAACCCGCTGGCGTCCATGGATATTAGTCATTGAAGCGACCATTCCCATGTCGTCTGAAACAAATCATGAAGATTGGGAACACCTGGTCTTGACCTCACAATACGAACTGGTTTATTTCGACGGATTAAATCGTTTTTATGTTGCCAGAGAACATTTGGAGCTGGCTGAGCACTTCAAAACCCCACCAAATTTTTTTGACGGCTTTATGACGATCCATTTTAAGAATACACTGGAAGACCGTGATAGAAATAAAGCTGAATTGGACAGAGTCTATCAATCGCGATCCTACCGCATCACAGCCCCAATGCGCGCAGTGATTGGTCTTTACCGAGTTTGGCGTGACAGGATAAAAAACCAGATCAAAAAAAACATCAAGCGGGCAGCCATTGAAACTTCAAAGAGACCCTGGCTGCAAAAGAGGGCTTTGCTCATCCTCAAGCATTTTCCAGCTTTCAAACAGCGCATTAAAAGTTTAGTTCGGGCCCAGGATGCCCCAAACTCAGGTACCGATTTTTTATCAGAAGATCCAGCCAGTTTATCTGCGAAAGATCAAATGATTTACAACGATTTGATCAAAGCTGTTGAACAAACCCAGGCGGGGGAATAAACCATGCGCATCGTCATCGATCTGCAAGCCTGCCAATCGGAGAGCCGCTTTCGCGGCATAGGACGATATTCAAACGCACTCACCAAGGCCCTCCTGCGCCAGGCAGGAGGGCATGAGGTCTGGCTTGCGCTAAACGACCGGCTTCCAGAAAGGATCCGCGCTATTCGCGCTGATTTTGACGGATTGTTGCCCAGGGAACGCATCGTCACTTTTTCCATTCCAGGTTCCGTCATGGAAGCAGTTCCAGAAAACGCCTGGCGCACCCGGACGGCAGAACTGCTGCGAGAATACTTCCTGGCCGGACTTAACCCTGACGTTGTGCACATCTCCAGTTTATTTGAGGGCTGGGCGCAGGATTATGTCAATTCGATTGGCACGCTTGGACAAAATATTCCCACTTCAGCTACCTTATACGATCTCATTCCCTATATTAATCAAAAATTCTATCTTCCGAGCCAGGAAATAAAGGATCATTATTTTCGGAAAATCGAGTCACTAAAAAAGGCCAACCTGCTGCTGGCAATTTCCGAATATACAAAACAGGAGGCGATCACGGCGCTCGGGATAAAACCCGAAACTATCGTCAATATATCATCCGCGATTGAGGCGCATTTTAAAATGCGCCAATTCACAACAAACGAAAAACTCGTGATCTTCAATCGATACAAGATCACTCAACCATTTATTATGTGCGCACCAGGCGGATTTGATGAACGCAAAAATCTTGTCAACCTGGTAACCGCCTATTCAAAATTACCGGATCAACTCCGCTCACAATACCAGTTAGTGATCACCGGAAAAATAGTGCAGTCACAATCTTTCGATCAGATACTTCAACGCGCAAAGGCTGTCGGATTAAAAAAGAAACAACTGATATTCACCGATTACGTGGGCGATGATGATTTAATCGCCCTCTACAGTCTTTGCGATCTCTTTGTTTTTCCGTCACTTTATGAAGGCTTCGGGCTCCCAGTACTCGAGGCGATGGCGTGCGGCGCCGTGGTGATCGGAGCCAACCGCACCAGCATCCCGGAGATCATCGACAGGAAAGATGCATTATTCAACCCCACCGATCCAGGGGAAATCACCCAGATGATGCAGCTTGCCTTAACAGATGAAGGTTTCAGAACAAGCTTTAAAGAATATGGAAATCAACGGGCACAAAAATTTAGCTGGGATAATTCTGCCAAAACCGCAATTGCTGCATTTGAAGCTTTGCATGAAAGCGAAACAAACCACCAGAGTAATCACAAGCCCGACCCTATAACAAATTACCGGGATGTTTTATCTAAAATTGGCAATATCAGGACAACCGAAATACCGACCAAATTTGATCTGGTCAAAACCGCCAATCGAATTTCACTCAACGGACCTGTTTCAAGCCCCAGGCAGCTGCTGGTAGACATCTCGGTGATGATAAATACAGATCATAAAAGTGGAGTTCATCGCGTTGTGCGCAGCATCTTACTGGCATTGTTGGAATCACCTCCGCAGGGGTATAAGGTAAAACCAATTTATTTTGACGGGCAGCGTTATCGCTACGCCAACCATTTTATGACCGCGGTACTGGGCTATCATAGCGATCAAACTGAAGACGATATCATCAACATGGCACGCGCTGATATTTACCTCGGTCTAGATCTCTCAGCACACCTGCATGATACGATCAGCGAATATCTAAACAGATTAAATATCCTGGGCGTTGAGATTTATTTTGTTGTTTACGATATTCTCTTCGCACAACATCCAAACTGGTTCGACGACGCTCTCGGGAAATCTCTTATACTCTGGTTGAAATCCATCGCCAATGTTTCATCGGGACTGGTTTGCATTTCTCGCTCGGTAGCGGTTGATCTTCTGGAATGGCTTGGAAGCAACTCCCCAAACCGGGTTGAACCGCTCCCGATAGGATTTTTTCACCTCGGGGCGGATATTGAAAACAGCCTGCCCACACAAACGATACCTGCTAATGCAGCCATGATTCAAAAGACAATGGAATCGGCCCCAAGCTTCATCACTGTCGGACTGATCGATCCTCGCAAAGGACATGCGCAGCTGATTTCTGCCTTTGAATCTTTGTGGGGCCAGGGACTTGATGTAAATCTAATCATTGTGGGGAAAATTTACCGGGATATGGATGGGATTGTAGATCGCCTCCGCAGCCATCCGATGCAGGGAAAGCACCTTTTCTGGCTTGAGGACATTAGCGATGCCTACCTGGAAAAAATATATCAGTTCGCAAGCGCCAGCATCATGCCTTCCGAAGGGGAAGGTTTTGGCCTGCCGCTGATTGAAGCCGCCCGACATGGGACCTCGTTAATCCTGCGCGACCTACCGGTTTTTCGCGAAATTGCCGGTGAACATGCCTGCTATTTCACCGGGCTCGCACCAGAAGCGCTTGCCACAGAAATTATCCAATGGCTTGAACGAAATCGCCAGGGTTTAAATCCATCCAGCTCAGCAATCCAACATCTTTCCTGGGCTGAGAGCGCTGCACAATTAACAGACACCATCATGAATAATAAATGGATTTCAAAATGGGACCCCGTTAAATGAGATTGATATTCTCTGGTCTGAAGAAAATTCAATAACACAGGGAATCGTATTGGAGAAATCGCCCGCCGAGATTGTAACTGAGCTGCTTCAACAGCGCCCTGCCTGAAGATGCCCGGCGATTGACTGTGCCCACCAGTTGAAATGGAATGCGGATCGTCACAGATTTGACAGCTTATCGCTGTTTTTCTTGTTTTTTTATCTGCCGCGAAGGCACTTTACCCTGTCAAAATGTTCCAGCATATGTGCAAAATAAAAAATCCGTGCGATAGTCCCGGATACTGCGGTAATCGGGACTATCGCACGGGGATGATCGGCTAAAGCCGCGAAACCCGTGTTCAATTGCTCTATGGCTGAGTAGTTACTATTTTTTTCGGCTATTCAGCAAATGGTTCGGATCGAATGACCTTGTTACGACCTGTTTCTTTGGCGCGGTATAAAGCCAGGTCAGCCTGCCTGAGCAGCGTATCGATTGATTCCATGCTGTCCGAAAGACTGGCGATCCCTGAGCTGATAGTGAACGCAACTTGCTGGCTTTCCAGCTGAATGGGTTGTTCCACTATCGCCAGGCGAATACGTTCAACCACATCATACGCCTGATCTTGATTTGTTTCGGGCAGCAGCAAGACAAACTCATCCCCGCCAAAGCGCGCAAACACATCGATCTCACGGATCTGCTTCTGGCATATTCTTGTAAACCCAATCAGCGCCTGATCGCCTGCCGCGTGACCGTAGGTGTCATTGATTTGTTTGAAATGATCGATATCGATCAACGCAACGGTGGGTGCGCGCTTGAGCCGGACGGAGCGTTTTATTTCGATGCTCGCCAGATCGAGGAAGTGACGGCGGTTCGATACCCTGGTAAGTTCGTCCGTTGTGGCTTGCTGGCGTAATTCTTCTTGAAGCCTCTTCCGCTCTGTGATATCGGCTATGATATGCATGCGCCCAATGACCTGACTTTGTTGTCCGCGCAAAGGCGCCACTGAAAGACTCACCGGGAACAGTGAGCCATCTTTATTCTTGCGCAGGGTATCCAGGTTGCTAAATGCCATGCCGTTGAGGGTGGCCTGGCGTAGGGCGTCATATTCCTTAGACTTGCTTTCAGGCACGGTGGGGTTGGCGGTTCCCAGAATTTGTTTCTCCGGCCAGCCAAACATTGCTTCGGCGGCGGGATTCCACATCGTGATCAGGTCCTCGGCATTCAATGTTAAGATTGCCAGCGGTGAAGAATTGATGATAGTTTGCAGAGCATCGCGTGTTTCACGCAGCTGCTCTTCTACCTGTTTGCGTTCAGTGATATCCATCATCATGGTCAACAGGCAGGGTGTGTCGTGCAAGGCAAGCGGGGTGATAAAGATGAGTGCCGGAAATACCTGGCCGGATTTTCGCCGAAGTCGAATTTCCAGATTTTCAACTCGCCCGTGCAGCTGGAGATCTTGCAGGATGTTCGAACGTGCATCCTTGTCTTCCCAAATATTCAGGTCAAACGAAGTGCGGCCGAGTGTTTCGGCCTGGCTGTAACCCAGCACGTGCTCAAAGGCATCATTGACATCCGTGTAACGGCCTTCTGCCAGTGTGCTGACCCCAATAACAATCGGACTCAGACGGAGAATGGTGGCGGTATGTCTTTCGCTGTCACGCAATTCCTCTTCCATGAGCTTCCGCTCGGTAATATCACGGCTGACACCCAGGACTTGAGCGACCCTGTTTTTGGCATTGGTGATGAGAGTTGTGACAACCTCGGTGGGCACAATCGAGCCGTCCTTGCGGAATTGGTTTATTTGATGGGTTCTCACCCGCTGCGATGCGTCGCCCCTGGCGAAGGCCATCACCCGCTTTGGAAATTCCGATGCAACCTCTTGGAAGGCATCTAACGTTACAACATCTTGCATGCTTTTGTTCAGTTCTTCTTCCGGCGTAAACCCGCGCAGGCGAAGAATAGATGGGCTTACGTAGGTAAAGCGACTGGTCTCCAAATCGAAAACCCAGATGACATCTGAAACATTCTCAGCCAGAAGCCGGTAGCGCGCCTCGTTTTCACGCAGGGCTTTTTCCGCGTGCTTGCGCTCGCTGACATCCCGGAATGACCAGACCCGGCCGCTTGCTTTCTTCTCTTGCATTAAAGGACGCGACAGCCGGTCAAACATACGCCCATCCTTGAAATTCAGGTTGTCAAAACTTTCGTCCTCTGATTGATAGAGTTGCTGAACCTTGTCAAGAAACTCTTGTGGATGGGTCAATTGCTCAAGAACGTGCTGGATGAGGGCCGTATCATCCTTGCTTGCAAGCACGGCCGGCGGAATGTGCCACATATCCGCAAAGCGCTCATTGACAAACAGGACCTTGTTGTTAGAGTCAACCGCCAGAATGCCATCCGCCGTGGATTGCAGAACTGCCTGTAAGGATGACTCGCTGGTGCGCAAGGCTTGTTCGGCGCGTTTGCGCTCGGTAATATCCAGCGAGTTGACCATCACCTGTACAACCTGACCTGATGCGCTGCGAATGGGCTGCATGTTGAGGTGCCACCAGCCGGATTGATTGTCCGGGCCATCCTGGAAATCGCCGGAAATCCCCTGTCCAGTGCTAAAAACTCGCCTGATTTGTTCCAATTGCCAATCGGCAATACGCGCGGGGTATAGATCGTGCAGGGACTTTCCAATCACATCCTGCGAAACGCCGGTGCTGGTAATTGAAGCGATGCCGCCCATATTTACATACTGATGTACCCCCTCAAAATCAAACATCATGATGCTGCTCTCCTGACTGTCGAGCAAACTTCGAAATTTCTCTTCGCTTTCACGCAGTTGTTCTTCCGCCTGTTTGCGCCTGGTAATATTGTGGGTCACGCTGATGATATGGGGTGTTTCCTGTAAAACGATCAGGCTGGCAGAGACGATCCCTATCAGTTGGCTGCCGTCTTTGTGCTGGAAAATAGCTTCCAGGTTTTCGCAAACACCGGTTTCCTGCAGTTCTTTAAATAGTTTGAGGCGGTCATCTGGATTCTTCCAGAGATTGATTTGGAAAACATTTTTGCCGAGTACCTCCTCGCGCCTGTAACCTGTCAACCTGGTAAAGCCGTCGTTGATTCGCACGAAGGCCCCATCGGTCAAACGTGTGAGCAGCACCGCATCGGGGTTGGTGTCAAAGACCAGTTCCAGATTATCCTTTACTTCGCGGATTTCCACATTGATGCGCTGATTGACCAGCAGAATAAACCCAAAGGTCCACAGACTGGTGGATATGAGCGCGCCCAAAATAGGCAGCACCTGGCTTATCGAAGCGCCCAGGGTGCTTTGTTCTGATGGAGCCGAAAAGGTGAACCACATGCTCAACATCAAAACAGTGCCGTAAATGAAAAATACAGCGGCGAGGAAATTTGCTGTAACAGCGACGGCGCGCTTCTTGTAAATATAGAATGCGCGCGCGATGGTGAAATCCAACCCCCCAATCACAAGGTACCCAATCATGCGGCGAACGATCAAATCATTATGGATCATGGTGAGGTAGATATCCACCAGGGCATAAATAACCCAGACAGCGAACAGTGTCCGCTGCCGTTCGTGTTGACCAAAGAAACGCAGGACGCCGATATATAAAAATATTTCACCGGCGACAAACAGGATGCCGTTGGCAACGATCCCGAATATGACAAAATGGGGGATAACGCGCAGGTAGGCCACGATAAAACCCAGCGCCACGCTGATAGTGCCCAGCATCCACCATCCCGGACCATGGCTCTGTTTATCCAATCGCCATTGGATAAACAGAGCCATGACTTGGACGAAGTTGGTGATACTCAGAACAATTGCGAGTGTGCTAACGTCAAGTTTCATAGGTCTCGTTTAAGGTTATTGCGAATCTAAATTCCCATTGCGCGGTTGACTGCTTCCAATAACAGGTCCAGCGACCCAACTTCAAACACCAAAATAATATCCCCGACGATAGACTCGGATTCCACGTTAAAGCTGGTCTGCACCCACACCACGCTTGCATCTAATTGGGCTTTCCCGGAGGAGAGCAAGACTTCAAAGGGGTTTTCCAGATAAATGGGTACGGAATAAAAAACATGCAGTTTGAGTTCATTGCCAATCGCGCCCATCACGCCATTCAGAACAATATTGCCCACCTCGGTCAGCGTGCCCACGCGCATCTCATCCAGGGCGCTTGAATCAGCTTCAGCGCCTGTTAGAATACTAACCAGTTTGACGGCGCCTTCGGCTGGAAAAACCAGGGAGGCGTTTCCAGAAAATGGTCCTTTGAATCCGATTCGAACCGAGGAGAGGTTTCCACGGCTCATAGATTGGATTTTGGCCTGTAACTCCTGATAACTCATCATTTCTACAATCGGCACATGCAGTTGGACGCGGGAATTCAACATGGCATTCATCACCCCTGCCGCATGTCCCACGCCGATATTGACCATTTCCTTCAGGGAATCGATTTGACTAGGCAGCAGTTGCATTTCAGGGCTCCTTATCATGAGGTTGAAGCGCCTGCGCAATCGCCGTGAGCACATCCTCATCCCGTGAAGGCTTGTTCAAAAACGCAACAGCCCCTGAAGCTAAACAGTCTTGCCTGGTCTGTTCTTGAATATCAGCGGTATGAATGATGACGGGCAGGGTCAGGTGTTTTTCATGAAGCTGACGCAGCACCTCCAATCCGCTCACTTTGGGCATCAGCAGATCGAGCACCATGACATCGGGTGTACTGTCTGTCGCCATGGTTAAGCCATCATCACCATCTCGGGCCTCAATCACATCATACCCAGCAGCTTCAATGATCTTCCGCAACTTATTTCTTTGATACATTGAATCATCCACTACCAAAACTCGTGCCATTTCGCCTCCTGAGGATGAGAAATATAATGCATGGTTAAAGACTATCCCTCAAATTAAACAATAATATAGTTTTCAGATAATGATTTTGCATGGTTGCGGCGACTTTCGTTGCTTTTCCTCGTTAAATGGCTGAAGTCGTTACTACAAATCCAAATTCTTTTTTCTGAATAGCTATAGAATACCTTAATTATCTCATTTTGATAGAAAATTGCTGTGAAGAATGTGTTAAAACCAGTATCCCACTCGCCTTCCTGGATAAAATGGGACCGGAATCATATTTCTTTATCAGCAGGATGACAAATAAAAAAAATGGGGATAAAAGCAAAAGCCCCAGGGCTGAAACAACAATATCAAATAAGCGCTTAAAAAAACTTGCCCCCGCTGTTCAGGGTAGGTCTTATCGACTTTATCCTTAAACAGGTCACTATTCCTGGGTGGACATGCTTTTATGCCTATCCGCTCACCCAAAATAACTTATAGCCGGGTTCTGAGAGAAGGTCATGGCCTGCAACTGGGTCCAGACCAGGTACAGCGGCTGCCAGCCGTAACGTGCCTTGACCTGGCTCTATTCGTAGCTTTGCAGCAGGTGCGCCCCAGGCAAACCTGCGAACAATTCATTCCAGCGGTTTTTGATTTACTTGATTAGCCGCTGGAATGACATTGAAAGATCATCCACCGGGCTTGTGCACCAGCTTAATCGTGCCAGCTTCGGTGACATCGACCGAGGCTTCATTCTTGATCCATTCCTTGCTGGCTATCAGCGCATCACCGGGGGTCATGTCAAATTCATTGATGAAGAAACCACCATCTTCCGGCATTTCCGGCGCCGGCATGGGTGGCATTGCGCCGATGGCCATGCCGGACATATCCGGCATGGGCGGCGGACCAGGCTTGATCGGACCGGCACTTCCAGCGTTCAATTCATCCTTGTGAAGCATAAAGAAAATACCTGTCCAATATCCACTTGGCGGGGCGGCAAAATCATTGGTAGTCTGGTGTCCCTGGCTGTCGGTCAGAATACAGTGGGCGAAATAACTTTCACTGGTGACACCCGGGAAATACAGCAGGTTGAAATCTTTCAGGGTATACTGGGGCGGCGAGTTTTCGTCAACCTGGTCGCGCTTCTCCTCGACATATTCCAGCGCCTTTGTTTCGAAGGTTGAACCACCGGTTTTACTGGTGACCGTACAACTCATGCCTTTGCCACCTTTTGGCGTCCTGAATTCAAAGGATAGATTATCAAGCGGGCCATTGCCCTTGATGGTAAATGTGTTGGGATCAAAACGCAGCATGATTCTGCCATCCACCGTTGATGAATAGCCAGCATCGCCATCCACAAAATTGCCTTCCGAATGGAACTGCAGCTCAAAGGTCAGGCACTTGGTGGTCAAATCGCGTGCCAGGATCAAACCTTCCGATTCAGCCCCGCTGGCTGCTCCACCATCCATCCCAAGCTCCCTTGCGCGCAGCTGGTCAACATACCAGGGGATCATGCCAGTGATGACATGATCATTGACGCAGCGCTGGTACTCCTCCTTGATGCACACAATGGCCCCGCTCTGGGCCAGCTCGGAGATCTTTGCCCAACTGGCGGGGGAAGTGTCAACGCCCAAGAGCTGGCGCATGCGCTCCAAGTCGATCAAATAGCGCATGGCATCCTTGCCGGCCTGGCAGGATGTGCCAGCGGCTTCAAGCGCAGGTTTGACAACCTGCTGTTCCCACTGATCCATCAATTCCAGAATGGTTTTCCCCAGTTCGACGCTGGCGTCGGCGTTGCCATTCTCCAGGCCTTCGCGCGCCCGCGCGATGGCCTCGGCAGCCAGACTTTCCAAAGCAGCGCGCGCATCGCCGCCAAGCTGGCCTTCGATGGCAGCCGTATCCTCCGCCGATCCATCAGCCACGCCATAACCACTGAAATGCATTAAATGTATCTTCATATCCTTCGACTTTTTATCAGGGATGGCCAGGCTAACGCTCTGCCCCTTGCCCTTGTATCCAAAAAAGAGCTGCTGCGCCACCGGGATGGGCTTGGCCGGCGTGATCGTCAGGATGGCATCGTAGTACAAATACGTCCCTTCCGGTTCAAGTTGAACAGAATAACTGGCTTTGCCGTCAAAAGGCATTCCGGAAATTTTGCTCAGCGGCGTCATGCTGATCCGGACGGCATTGATCAAGGCTTTTTTAGGAATATCCAGGCTGTATAGTGTGCCATCCGCCCCCTTGGTGCTGAGTTTGCCGCCAGCCGGACCGATGACGGCCTCAACGCTGTGAGCCTTGTCCAGTTCCAGGCTCGGATGGAGCGGGTTGGCAGCCGTTTTGAAAATGTACTGGTATTTGCCGGCATTACCGGAGGCCGGCGTGAACCGGTTCACGAGATTGCAAGCCGTGATCGCCGCAACCACCGATAAGAGGATGATCAGCTTGCGCATTTTCATGGTAAGACTCCTGGCGTATTCATGACTGAAAACAAACACCCGGCAAACTATGAATTTGCTGCCAGGCCAACAACGTTGCGGGGACGGATATTATGTTCATTGTACAAATGCCGGTTGTGATTTACCATCACCAAATCGGATGATCTCAGCCGGCAGGCCGGCGCAGTTCAACCAGGTAAGCCAATATCAGTCTACTCCACCAGAAATTTTTTTCAATCCACAAATCGGGGGATATTCCACACTATCACCATTTTTTGGGGTGGTTGAAATGTTTTCGAATTATGAAAAACAGGGCCCGGTTCACATCAAGCAAAAACGGCTTTACAAATAATCACGCATTTTGATTCGCCCAATCGACCCCCAGCCCGACCTGCCCCCATTTTCAAAGTACGAAAATGGGAAGAAGACAGGCAAACCACGTCAACAGGGAACTTCCCTAAACGCGGTCTTTGCGTTTGGGGGAGGGCAGCCTGTATTCTGAAATGTTTAGCGAATCAAACTTGAACAACAAAACAGATTGTATGAAAGCATCAACCTCTGAATGGGGGATAAATTCGTGGTGCATTTGTTCTGGTAGAAATGATTGTTTTTATGATTACATGACGTGGAATACGGGTAACAAACGCTTAATACGCCCCTTTGGCTCGCAGCAGCACAATAACAGTATGCAGCAGGATGTGGATATCCAGCCAGATGGACCAGTTTTGAACGTAGTAAACATCCAGGCTGATGCGCTCCTGATATGACAGATCATTGCGCCCAGAGATCTGCCACATCCCGGTCATACCGGGCAGTACCTGCTGGTAGATATAATAATCATCCCCGTAAAGGGAGATCTCATCCGCGGTAATTGGACGGGGGCCGATCAGACTCATCTCGCGGCGCACCACATTCCAGATCTGGGGCAGTTCATCAAGACTGGTGCGGCGCAGAAAATTCCCCACCCGGGTAACGCGCGGATCATGCTTGAGTTTGAAGTTAAGCTGCCACTCTGTACGCAATTTTTCATCCTGAGCAAGATAAGCGCTCAGGACCTGCTCCGCATCCATCACCATGGAACGGAATTTCCACATGCGCACTTCCTTGCCGTTGTGCCCCACCCGATTCTGAGAGTAAAAAATGGGGCCCTTGCTATCCAATTTGATCGCCAACGCGATCACACCTAGAGCCGGTAGCACCAGCGGCAAACTGACAACGATCAATGCCAGGTCAACCAAGCGCTTGATGGTTTGCTGGGTGTTGTCAATCAATTGATGACTGACCTCCAGGCCCAATTGCTCGGCCAGGTTGATAGGCGTAAACCATAATGAGCCCACGCTGGCTTCATCAAACATAATGATGACGCGCTTAAAAAGATGAGAACGATCCAACAAGATGTTCTTCATCGCTCCCAAAGGAGCTTCCTGGGGCACAATAATAGCGATATCGACACCCTGGAAAAAAGTCTTGCCTGACCAGCCCGGGGCTGCGCTTTCGACAGGACGCGGGAATATACTTTGAATGGAGCCGGCTTTTACACATAATACCGGCCAAAAACCAATCAAGCGGTTCCTGCGCAGGTTGTTATAGATATGCAAGGGCCCATCACCCTCACCCACCACCACCACCGGAAGTCCCCAAAAACCAAACCAGACTGCCATGCGCCGAAAGACCTTGCGCACAAGCGGCATGCTGAAAAGCATAAAAATCCATGTAAGCGCAAGAACTGCGCGGGACCAGGAAGTATCGCTGCGCACATAGAAACTCAGACCCATCAGGCTTAACATCCCAAGCGAGGTACCCATAGAGAGCCTGCGCAGCTCCTCAACCGGCCCGATACCAATAGCCGGATACAGGCCCGAAAGTAAATAGATACCCAAAAATAGGATGACGACTGGAATGAGAAGCGGCTCGTAATTGTTGATGATCAGATCAGATCTTAATTTGCTCCAGCCCCACAAAGGCAAGCCCATGGAAATACTGATACTTAATATATCGCTCAGGATCATAAAATAAACCATCAGCGCTCTGCGATGGCTAAAAAAGATGGAGCGCTTATGATCGCTATAGAATGAGATATCCTTTTCAAGGATGACGGGCTGCATATTTTCCTAATTTACCAAACAGGTCGCGAGCACGGCCAGGGTTGCGCGCGCAGTATTTTCCCAGGGGAAAGCGTCAGCCTGTTCGCGACCGCGGCGGCTCAGGCCGGTTTGCAGTTCCGGATCAGCCATCAGCTTTTTAATCAAGGCGACCATGCCATCCACATCGCCTGGATCAAAGTAGAGCGCAGCCTCACCCGCCACCTCGGGCAGGGAGGCAGCATTTGAACACAATACCGGGCAGCCACAGCTCATCGCTTCCAAAACCGGCAGACCAAACCCTTCGTAGGTTGACGGAAAAATAAACGCGAAGGCGTTTTCATACAGGGCTTTCAACTCATGGTCATTAATATACCCCAGGGTATGCACATTTGCGGGAATGGATTGCTCACCTGACTTCTGAAAAACCCTGCCATAACTGCCGCCCGCTACGGCAAATTGGATATCGCCTTCCAACTGCCTGGCGGCCTCGAGCACGCGCCCAAAATTCTTATGAATACTCTGGCTGGCGACACCCAGGATATATTGGTGGGGCAGTAAGCCGTGCCGCTGCAGGATGGAGTTGTCGGCAGGTGCAGCCTTCAAATGGTCACCGCCCAACAGGATCACGGAAAAATGATTGGCGGGAACGCCCAGGTAATGCGCCAATTCGCGTTGAGAAAAATGCGAATCTGTCAGCGTGGCTTTCGCAAGGCGCACAAGACTTTGAAAAATGAGCTGGTATTTCATCCGGAAAGGAAGCGTATAAGCCTGTGGCACCGCGAAAACAGAGGCGTCATGAAAAGTAATCACCTGATTGGAATAAAATAATGGGCCAGTATTGGCCGGGGAAAACAGTAACTTGCCCCCAGCAATCAAAGGCAGGTCGACCTGTTCCCACAGGTTGCCTTGATTGAACCCCACTCGACGAACTTCGATTTTTTCCCATTCGGGGAAAACGCTTACTTCCCGAGGCGCAAGACACACCAGGCGCAGATGTTTGAAATTCGCTTCCTGCAGGATTAAATCCATCTGCCGGAATAACTCAAGGGCATAACGTTGGACGCCGGTCACAGGTTGCCCAAGGAACCGGCCATTGATAAAAATAAGGTTGGTCATGGCTTCTTCTAAAAATCCACCCAATAGATGGATTTAAATTAATAACACACTCTGCAAATGTCAGGCATGCTCTGGCTTAAAAGGTGCTCTCGATATAAATAGGCTCCGAAATTGCCTTTGAGCCAAAATAGTTAATTAACTTATACATCAAAACATTTGTAATGACAGTCCCGCGCGCAACAATCAAAATATCGTTCCGATCAATCACATCGCGTGAAAGCACCATGCCCAGCTTGATGGCATCCAGATTCATTTCCTTCTCACCCTTATGTGCCCCGGATAAGCGGTAGGGAGACTGGCTGTCCATGTGTAACACCTTAATGCGGAACGTTGCCAGAATATTTGGATCATACTCAGACTCGTGGATGAGCATCGTATGGAAGGCAACGGAAGGGCTGTATGCTTTTTCAATCAAACGGTCATAGTCAATAATTATTTTCAAAATACGCGCGAGCAGCGGAATCCTGTCGCCCGTGGGCGAATCGATGGTCACCTGGCCGAAATAGGTACAATTCTGAAAACCAACCGCTTCTGCAACAGCTTCGAGACGCGGAATATTTTTTATCAACAGTTTGCCCGTGTGCGGAATGGATCTGATCACCTTGATTTCATGCTCTTCCAACAATTCATCCTTCTGCCACTTTGCAAGCAAATTACGCGGAATGGTGACTGCCCCAATCTGGCTGAGCAGGGCTGCCAATTCAGCCTCCCAGGCCTGATCTCCGAGATCGAGTGCGCTTGCCAGTTCACGCGCAAGGTTGCGTAAGCGGCTGGCCTGGGTAAAGATACCCGGGCTGAGCATTGAAAGGATATCAACCATCACTTTTATGCTTCCGCTTAAGGTTTTACTGAGCAATTCCCGTTCGGCGTTAATCAACTCATTTTGGCGTATGCCATCACCAATGGCGGTCATAAAAACTTCTGGTGGGCAAGGTTTAATCAAGAAGCGGAAGATGTTGCCTTTATTGACCGCATCCAGAGCCATATCCAGACCGGCGGCGCCTGTCAATAAAATGCGGGTTACACTCGGGGCATCTTTGCGCACCTGCGACAGCAATTCGATACCATTCATCCCCGGCATATGGTAATCAGAAACTACCAGGGCCAGCTCAGGCGTATCTCTGATGATCGCCAGGGCTTCCGGCCCGTTCTGGGCAGTTCTAATATCATCGTAATTTTCTTCCCGGAGAGAACGAGAGAGGGAATTAAGCACTTTCACTTCGTCATCAACGAGCAGGATGGATTTCGAACTCATCAGTGTCGCCTTTTTATTTTAAGATCAATTAGAGTTATTCAACATATCACTGGTCATGGAGACCCATTCGTCCAAACGGTTCACCAGACCAAGCTTTTCCAGGTAAGGCATATCCAGGTAATTGGCATATTTTTTATCTTTTTCAAGCTGGCACATATTAATAAATCCATTGGCCAGGTGCAGGGCAGTTATCAGACCGGGCTTGATGCCTCCCAGTACCCCAGGATTATGATGAAAGGTGACGGCTTCCACAATTGAGCTGGGCAATCCCCAAATACCCAACAAGTAGCCCCCCATTTCGGCATGCGAGGTTCCCAAGAATTGGTACTCCGATTCGAAGACAGAGTGCCCATTTTTATAAAATCTGACATGCTGGAAAAATTCAGGGATTTGAAAACTCAACAACATGCCGACATCATGCAGCACGCCAGAAACCCGGGCATCTTCGCGCTCCTGACCGTTAAGGCTGAGCCGGCGGGCAATCGCTGAAGCGACGCCACCAACAATCAGGCTGTGTTTCCAAATCACATCCACAGAGACGGGAAGATTTCTTTGGCCTTGATATTCCGAAAATACCTGTATACCCAATACCAATGACTTAATGGTATTGATACCCAATATGGTAACCGCTTTTTGAGGATTGCTGATATTTTCTGAGAGACCGAAGAAAGCTGAATTGACCAATTGCAGGATCTTGGCAGTCATGGCAGGGTCTTGAGCAATGATATTGCCCACATCCAGTGAACTGGCGGTTTCAGACTGGAGCTGCTCAAGCAATTGGTTGTACAGCCTGGGCAAGCTTGGAAGAGTTCGTATGCCGGTAATAATGCGCACCAACTGGGGGGCCGTGAGCATGTCACGCAAGCGACAGGTGCGCTCAACGATGTCATAAAGCCTATCCATCTCACACGGCTTCGGGATTACCTGGTGAACAAGGTTGGAAGATTTAAGCTTTTGCGCGTCGCTCGTATTTCCGGATAAGACAAATCGTAAGACACCCGGCGTAATGCGGTTAGCCGCTTCCAGCAATTGGTTGCCATCCATGCCCGGCATATGCATATCGGTAACCAGGGCATCAAAATAATGCTCGGATAGTTTGACCAGAGCTTCATTGCCAGAAGTTGCAAAATCAGCTTCCCAATTTTCGCAATACTCGTCCATCGAACGTTGAAAGCCCCTCAGTATCATTGGATCATCATCGACAAATAAAATAAGATGTTTTTGCTGCATCATTCCTGCTCCACTCGTGAAGTATCAATCGGTAATTCTATCAGGAACGTGGTTCCCAGGCCCGGTTCCGAATCTACACTAATGATACCATTATGCTTATTAAAAATGATATCGTGCGCCATAAACAAACCCTGACCTGTTCCCTTGCCAACGCCCTTGGTGGTAAAAAACGGGTCAAATATGCGCGCGCGAACATCTTGCGGAATACCACAGCCGGTATCATGAATACTAATGCAGATATTAGTTTCGCGCTGCCATGTTTTAATAAAGATTTTCCCTTTTTGTTGTGAGCCAGCCGGGATATTTTCTTGAATGGCCTGGGCTGCATTGACGATCATATTCAAAATTACCTGGTTTATCTCATCAATTTGGCAAAACACCAGGGGTAGATTCTGATCCAGGTCCGTGTCCACATCCGAACAATACTTCCATTCATTACGAGAAATAACGATGGTAGTCTCGATGCCGTGGTTGATATCCGAAAAATTTTTTTCTTTAACCGATGGGTGAGAAAACTCCCGCATCGCCAGAACAATTTTTCGCACCCGCTCGATGCCTTCCAACGCATCTTGAATGGCTTTGGGGATCTCAATGGCATAATAAGGGACTTTCTTTTGGCGAGCCAGCTCTTCCATTCGATCGAGATCAGCCTGGGTGACAGGTTTTTCAAGATGATCATGCATTAGCTGCTGGTAAGCCGTCAGAGTCTCAGAAAGTTTTGAGAAGGCCTTATGAAGAAACTTGATGTTATCCCCAACGTATTGAGTGGGGGTATTGATCTCATGGGCTATTCCGGCAGCAAGCTGCCCAATGGCTTGCAATTTTTGCGAAAGCACATTTTGAGCTTCCGCCTTTTGTTTTTCACTAATGTTTTGAAACACAATCACAAAACCGACGATATTTTCATCAACAGACTTAAGCGAGGTAACGCTGCCGGATAGAAGGATTCTTTCCCCGCTTTGAGAAATGAGCAAAGGCGATTTATAAACAACCCGGTTTTTCTGAGCATTTTCCAACTCGATCAGGTACGGGATCACATCTGGAACCTTCTCACTGGTGCTGGGATTATGCAAGCTGAAAACATCGTTGATAGGTTTTTGGATTACTTCAGCGCTGGAATACCCGCTAATGGATTCTGCCGCGCGGTTGAACAGCAGGATATAACCATCCTGATCCGTCACAATAACCCCATCCGCAATACTCATCAACGTGGTGGACAACAGCTCTTTTTCGGCTGCCAATAATTCCTGCATGACAACTTTTTGTTGGATCTCTATTTGCAGATCGCGATTGAACAATTGGACTTGATCGTGCAAGTGGGAACGCGTGGTCGCATTGACAGCCAACTGCGCTATGATGACCAATATGCGCAATTCGTTCTGGCTGAGAACCCGCGGCAGTTGACAGGTGATAATCAACATACCCACCATGGCGTTTTCGCCGCGCAGCGGCAGGAACACCCCACTTGATACGGGTGGAACAATGCTAAGAAACTGTCCTGATATTAATGGGTCGCTTTGCAGATCAATGGAAACATAGAGCTCGTTGGTGGTAAAAACGTGACTGATGATAGCATCATCTACATTAAGACAGGTATTTTTCATGGCTTCAAACCAGCCCAGGCTTCCCACCATCTGGAGGCTGGTAGCGCTCAAATCCATCATAAAGATGCAAGCGTCGCTGGCATTAACCACACCCAGGGCCTCCAACAATAATATTTTTATCAGCTCCTGCAAATTCTTACCTTCGCGTAACGAGTCCTACAGTTTATTGACGATTTCGAGTTCCATCAAGCGCCGCTGTAAAGATAATTCGGTTTGCTTGCGCTCGGTGATATC
>CAIMZS010000013.1 GCA_903846015.1 uncultured Anaerolineae bacterium
AGTACTGCAAAAATAATAATTACCCCAAAGGCAGAGTAATACAATGGTTTTCCAAGTACAAGATGCTTAATCTCCCGGACATTGCTCAACAGAGATATTACCAATAATATCAGGCCAATATAAGCTGCAGAAAAAATACGCGCTTCTTCCATGGGTATCGAAGGGTCAAAATATAACTTCAAAAATAAAACGACAACGGAATAGCAGAGAATGTAGATGATCATGATTTTCCATCTCATCTCCTGCGATTCATTATTGCCATATACTCTCTTTTTATAATAAATGACCAATGATGCGCCCAATAATCCAATAGCAAACAGGATGACCAGGCCCAGGGGGATTATTTTGAATATCGTGATGACCGGGCTAAACCAATCTGCAAAACCAGCCAGGAGCAAACCCCATTGTGCTGTTGAAATTGGAGTAAAAACCAGTTTCCCGTTGACAGGTGAACCAAACAGTAAATAACATCTTAAACCCCATAATAAAATAGGGGTAATCCCAAGTACGGTAATATGGCTGAATGCCATCAATTTTCGTTTTAATGGCCGGTGAGTTAAAATAAATATTGAGATTGACATCACCGGGATCAGGTAAACACCCACAGCGCAAGTCAATATGCCTAATCCCACAAAAAAACCTGCCCAAAAAAGAGCAGTTTGGCTGAATGTTCTGATGTATTCGAGAAAAAAATAAAATGAAAACAGGCTCAAAAACACAAACAATGGTTCTGGCATTGCATAGAGATATGTATCCCAGAACAGTGACGATGATAGTAAAACAAAAACTCCAATAAAAACAAATGTTAATGACATATTACTAATCTTGGCAATAACGCGTCCAAATATCCATGTAGTTGCACAAGTAAGTAACAACCCTACCAGTCTTGATATTTGTTCAGCCGCTATTTCGGGGTTAAGAATAACCGACACCGATAGACAAAAAGAGAGCAGCATGGAATAGAGCGGGGGCTGAGTGATGGTCCCGGTTCCAGCGCGAGGATAGTTAAACGACATGAAATGACCAAAAGCATCAACAATTCCAAAACCATTCCCTTTTGAAAAACTTTCCGCCACCCACAGATAGCTGACAGAATCCGTGCGTACACCAATGCCATGCAGCCATGTGGCCCACAAAAATATCAGCCCAGCCAATAACGAAGCCAACGCCAACAAGATGTTTAACAAAAACATCCTTGATATTTTTATTTTGTTAATAACATAAAAATTTTCGCTTGTCATACGCTGCAAATTAATCCCTGGTATTTGGTTTTGGATTATTAATGAATCACTTCTTCCGGATCACAATCAACGGATACTGCCCGTTCTCCCCAAAAAAAACGGGGAAAAGTTCCTCCAGCCAGAATACAAAACGTAAATAATATTTTCCACCCAGTTGCGGGTGCACAAACCAGCGCAACAAACGGGTGGACATACTTCGCCAGGGACGGATATCCAACGGCATCTGGCTGCCAACTTCACGCTTGAGCCATTCAGGAGTCATCTTGCGCACAAATGTCCCCTCAGGATCCGTTTCATCCAACCAGTTCTTCTTTTTCTTGGCCGATTTTCCGGAAAGACGGCGCATTAGACCAATCAGCGGCTCGGCCATGCGGCTCAGAAGCGGTTCATGCCACCCATTGACGACAACAGCCGTGCGACCAGGCCGGAGCACACGGTAAAGCTCAGCATAAGCACGCGGGTGCTCATCCAATGCCAGGTGATGAATGGCATGCATGGAAACCTCGGCATCGAAGGTATCCGCTTTAAATGGCAAACTGGCAAGATCACCAACCACAAAGAGACCATGCGCTCCAATCCGTTCGCGAGCTTCGCGCAGCGCCTGGATGGAAATGTCCAGGCAAAGGCGCTTTTCATAGCCTCTGGAATACGATAAGTAGTCGTCATACTGAACGGGCCCGGAACCAGCATCCAGAAGAAGTTTACCCGTGGATATCAGGCCGGTATTGACTCGCAGGCGAGTCTTGTGGATATATTCAGATGAAACCGGGCGCAGATCTTCGTAGCGGGCATTTTGGTAATTACCATCCGCTTCCTGCTGCCAACCAATCTCATCATAAAACTCGCGTACTTTCTGCTTTGTATCGGTCATTTTTTCCAATCCAACATTTCCCCGGCCAGGTAGCCAAATGTTCTTCCAAATTCATGGATGCCTTCAGGCGAAAGCACACGCCCAACCGGCCACACATCCAAATCTTTCCAGAAATGCATCAATCGCCATGGGAACGGGATGGGATACTCAAAGAAAAACCTGTATGCATATTCCCAGGCCGTATCCACCTGAGCCTGCGTTAATCGATGGGCTGATCCAGGACTTTTCAAAGGAACCCTGCCAGCTGCCAGATCATCTGTGGGTGCAGATGAACCAACCGCCAGGTCATGCTCCAACCCATGCAAGACTCGTTCCAGAGTAGCAAAATACTCTTCCCAGGAACATGGATCAAAAGTAAAACCGCGCTCACGATAATGTGTTTTACCACAAACAATAACCGGAATAGCGTTCATCGACATTTCCATTCCAGTTGTGGTGGTGTAGACCAGGCCTAAATCAGTGATCTCCATGATGTCGTAAGTGTTGATCTTTTCCAACGGGTTGATAACATGGATATGCTCTGGCAGTTGGGGCAGCGCTGATTTGATGACATCCAGCATGGATTGTCCATGCATCAGCCGTTCCCCGGGATGAATACGAATAACCAGCTGCGCAGTATTTTGCCTGGCGAAATACTGCACAGTCTTAGTGATCCATTCTGCCATGGATGAAGCGAAAATATTCCGGCCCAGAGTCAGACTGTCACCCAACACATTGGTTGCAAGTAAAATCACCGGACGCGCATCCAACCCAAGGCTGGCTCGAATATTTTTGCCTCCAACAGCCGCGACATCCTGCCACTGGCGCATAGATTTCCCAAAAGCGCGTCCGCCCATGCGCGCTGACTCAAGCCCTTCGATCTTTTCACGCTCTTCCGCAGACAGTGCTTGCCCTCCGCGCGCTTCCCATAACGCATCGGTATCCTGATGCATAACTTCGTCGTTTTGCGCCACCCAGACCTGTTCGCGCTGATCGTTAAACTCATAAGTAACTGTTTTGATCCCCAAGTGTCGCGACACCTGGTAAACAGCACCCAACTCAGTGATGGAGCCATTAGGGATGATGACCACGTCTGGGCGATCTGCCTGCAAAAAAGTCTGCGCAGCTTTGGCAGCCTGGCTATTCCTCTCAAGCCGCAGCCTGTAAAGCGCGGAAGATTTGTCGATTTCTTCTACTTGATGGGTGTACATCGTATCAAATGCTGAAACTGTTTCGATGGCATCTGCCAGCTTGGCGGATAATATCGATGCAGGTTTGACAGCCAACAAGGATATGCTCTTGACCAACCCAGCCAATGGAGCCAATACACGCTGTGTGTAAAGATCCTGGCGGCGCAGATCAAGAGAAGAAACTTGCTTGCGCCAATCGCCAAACGGAAGATATGCGATTGTCACATCATACCCAAGTCCACGCAATATCAACGCGATAATGGCAGCCTGCTCCACCCAATAGTGCAGTGTGGCAAACAAGACAACTCGTTTGCCTTTTCCCGGTATCTCTTTCAGAATTGGCAGGGAGCATACCTGTTCGACAGCCGCGGGCAGCGCTTTTTCCAGCTGAGAAAGATTGTAGCGCGTCTGCGGCCGATCACGGCGCAAAGCATCTAACAATTCAGCCGTAAAAGGGATCTTACCGAGAATGTCTTTGATATTCATTCCATATTCCGGTCTCAGCACAGGAAAGTGCCATCTACTCATCAATCCTTTCAATCGTCCAGTCCAATCTGGGGCGGACAAGACCCTGACGCTGTTCGGCCCATTGCATACCAGGCGCGGCAGATGGATCGACGGTAAAACCAAGCGCGTTTTCATCCATAAAAAAACGCTTTACACCAAATGAACTGGCATTGACACCGATAATATATCGACCTTCATTAAGCATATCGCCTGGCAGGGTACAGCGGCTGATGTAATGACCGGGCTGCCGCGTGGAATTTTCTTCATAAATAACGGCATCATCCACATCAAAAGAAGTAAAAACATATTCCCCTCGCACCGTGCTCAGGTATATTCCCACGCGTAGACCAGTGACTGGAGCAGAGAGTTTGTATTCCATCTCCACTTTTAGGGGTTCAGTTGACCGCACAGTATCGGCGATCGCGCCGCGCGGATCGTAGATTTTGAGCGAAATTGGGCAAAATGGGACAGCAGATGCAGGAACATCATCAGCCTTCCAGCTGCGCTCACCAGCCTGAGACTGGCCTGAAGCCAGGTAATAGTCCACCGCTTCGGTAGTGGGCGCGCGCAGCGTAAGTTGGCCCTTCTGCATCACGACAGCTTCCTGAGTCAGGCGCAAAATGGCGCTCATATTATGACTGACAAACAGAACCGTGCGGCCTTGTGCGGCCACATCGTTCATCTTCCCAAGGCACTTCCTCTGGAATTCAGCATCGCCCACCGCAAGCACTTCATCCACCACCAGGATCTCTGGCTCAAGATGAGCCGCAACTGCAAAAGCTAACCTCAAGTACATCCCGGAAGAATAACGCTTGACGGGAGTATCGATGAACTGGGAAACCTCCGAAAAATCGACAATTTCATCGAACTTGGATTCAATTTCAGTTCGTTTCATTCCCAGGATGGCGCCGTTCAAGTAAATATTCTCACGCCCGGTCAATTCAGGATGGAAGCCGGTGCCCACCTCCAGCAGCGACCCAACCCTGCCGCGCACGCTGACTGTACCCCTGGTGGGTTCGGTAACGCGGGATAATACCTTCAACAAAGTGGATTTTCCAGCTCCGTTGCGGCCAATAATGCCCAGCACACGGCCTTCCTCCAGGTCAAATGAAACATCCTTGAGGGCCCAGATAAAATCAACACCGGCGCGGCCCTGGTCGCGTTTAAATAATTTTCTCGGAATGGCGGCAATCTGGTCGCGTAACATCCCATACCGAAATTTGCCTGGCGCAGTGCCGATCTTGTAGCGTTTACTGATATCGTCAACTCTGATTGCGATTGTCATATTAAATCGTATCCGCGAAGGTGCGTTCCATATTGCGGAAATAAATCAGCCCGGTAAACAAAATAACCAGCGAAATTCCAGTTGAAATTGCCACCAGCATATCTGGGCCATTGCCCGAACCCAACAACGCCCAGCGAAAACCATTCACAACCCCTGCCATCGGATTGAGCGCATACAAAATTTGCCATTTATCTGAAATCACCTTGGAAGAATATGCCACCGGCGTGATAAACAACCAGAACTGAGTGATAAATGGCAGCGCATAACCGACATCACGGTACTGCACATTGATAGCCGAAAGCCACAGCGCCACACCCAGCGCTGAAATAATCGCCAGTACCACAAACAACGGCACAGCCCACAAAGCTGTCATTGTGGGTGTAATCTTATAATAGAACATCATAGCAATCAGGATGACAAAAGCGATACCAAAATCGACAAGCCCACCCAGCACCGAGGCCATCGGCAGAACCAAGCGGGGAAAATAAGTCTTGGTGATCATATTATGGTTGGAAGTCAACGACCGGCTGGCAGTATTAAGCGCAGTGGTAAACAATCCCCAGGGTAACAAGGCTGTGAATGAGAATATTGGATACGGAATACCGTCCGATGAAACTTTCGCAACATTGTTAAAAAGAAAATTGAAAACCAACATTGTCATCAGAGGCTGGATGATCGCCCAAAGTGCACCCAACAAGGTCTGCTTGTAGCGCACCTTGATATCTCGCCAGATCATGAAGAAGATCAGCTCACGAAATTGCCACAAATCACCCAGGTTCAGCGCAGCCAAACCATTGGTAGGGCGGATATATATGGTCGTAGGTTCAGATTTTATAATCTCTGTCATATTTTTTCTACTCTGTCACACCTGGTCAACCGATCCTGAACTATCACCTTTTATGATATCTCAGCCTGCTGCGAACCACTGTTCTTGCCCGGTATTCTTCTGGGTTTGGAGGCATGGCAATCTCATGTGTGCTTTGGAAAACGGCATCAGGTGGATAGCTGAGTAATTACCCTTTATGAACGAATAGGAGAAAGCTCTTCCGATTTCAATCCGGGGTATTGATTGGCCCTAAACCACTCAATTGTACGCTTCATACCTTCATCGAATGGCGTCCGCGCCTCCCAGCCAAATTTCTCCCTGGCGCGTGTGACATCCAGCCCTCGGCGCGGCTGACCGTTCGGCTTGCTCGTATCCCACACCAACCTGCCCTGGTAACCTGTCAGCTTAATGATCATCTCAGTAAGCTCCCTGATGGATATCTCATAACCAGAACCTAAATTAACCGGCTCGGAATCGTTGTATTTCTCAGTAGCAGTCAGAATACCTTCAGCGGCATCCTCCACGTAAAGAAATTCACGTGTCGGTGAGCCATCACCCCATGCCACCATCTCTTTATCACCGCGCTGCTGCGCCTCAATCGACTTGCGGATAAGGGCCGGAATGACATGCGACGAGGCCGGATTGAAATTATCCCGCGGGCCATACAGATTAACGGGCAGCAAAAAGATTGAATTAAATCCATATTGTTGGCGATACGACTGCGCTTGCACCAACATCATCTTTTTTGCCAGACCGTAAGGAGCATTGGTTTCCTCCGGGTAACCCATCCACAGATCATCTTCTTTGAACGGCACAGGGGTAAATTTGGGATAAGCACAGACAGTACCAAGAGCAGTGAACTTGCCAACCCCATACTTCCATGCCTGGTGAATTAATTCCACACCCATGATGAGATTGTCATAGAAAAATTCCGCCGGATGCTCACGATTTGCGCCAATCCCGCCAACATGGGCTGCAAGGTGAATAACCACCAGGTTCTCAGGTTGCAAATCAAACGATGAAGATCCTTGATTCAAGGCGGCAGGACGCAAATGCTCCGGGCATTGACCAACTGGCAACAACGCATCGCTATATAACTGCTTGATAGAGTCGCGGTTCGTCAGATCGTAATTCTCAATAAGCGGAACCAAAATATCACGGGCGCCGCGCTCAACCAGTTTTTGAGTAATAAAAGAACCGAGAAAACCGGCTCCGCCGGTGACAATAACGCGTTTCCCATTCCAAAAATTTTCAAATACCATGTCTCTCTCTCTCTCATTTCCAGTTATTGGATTTTATTTTATCTTTAAACCGGCCCGCTTACACATTCAGAAGGGCTCTTCAGGTTGGCGCAATATGGCCTCGATCTACGCATGGAATTATTGGAAACAATAACTATCTTACAATAAAATGCGCATTTCGATAACGTTCATGCTGTGGCTCACGAATCAAGCCCAGACGCAGGACATTGACAACCTCCCGGATGCCATCATCCACTGTCAGCATGGCTTTAAAACCCAGCTCGCGGTGAATTTTCTCAAAGGAAACCGTAATATCGCGCCTGTCACCTCCAAAAGTCAGATCCTTATAATGCACAAATATCTCTGGCAGGCGTTTAATAACCAGCTGCACAATCTGATCCTTGGTGTAGTTCCCGTTTGCGCTCCCCAGGTTGTATACCTGACCGCGCACTTTTTCGTCTGGGGCATTCAGAGCCAGTAACAAGCCGCGAACAACATCCTGCACATGCACAAAAGAACGCGAATAACCGCGCTGGTAAATAAGCAATTCACGCTTGATATAGGCATCCAATACAAACTGATTAACAACCAGGTCGAAACGCGTGCGCGGTGAAATACCATAAGGTGTTGCAAGGCGAAAAACAAGGGCACCGCGCGGCAGGATATATTCTTCTGCTGCAATTTTCGTCTCGGCGTACAAAGATTGTGGATTGAGGGGAGACTCTTCCGTCACCGGGCTGCCATCAAAAGATAGGTCGTAAGCGCTGTATGTCGAAGGATAAACAAACCGACCAATCCGTAGACTTTCCGCTTGCTCAACAATATTTTTCGTGGCTTCGACGTTGTACCACCAGGCTGCCTGTTTACCCACAGCCTGACATGCCGGAAAACCAACGATTCCAGCCAGATGAAACAAAATATCTGGCTGAGGCCAATTACGCTGCAAAGAATCACGCAGGCTGCGGACATCAGTAACATCCGCCCTGGCAAAGTGAAAATTCGGATTTGATAGAAAAGTTATCAGCGATTCGCCACCAAACAGCAGGTTATCAATCACGCTTACACGATATCCACGTTGCAAAAGCTGGGCAACCAAAAGCGAACCAATATAGCCAGCGCCGCCGGTAACAATAATATGTTTCGCGCGAAACTCATCTGCAAAGTGCCCTGTAACTCCAGGATTCGGACTGGCCCCCGCTTCTTGATGATGTGTAAGGTTAGGTTCAGATTGTCTCATTTTTCGTCCACACCGATAAGCGCAATTCCCAACCCACGCACCTCTATGGTAGGAAGACCTGGCTCATCTGAAATCGTTATACCCTGTTCAAGGCAGGTCAAGCGACAAATATCAGCCACATCGCCTTCCCCCACTAACCTGACGCGATCATGCCCCTGTACTTTTACCTGCAATACAAATTCCTTCACTTTCAAGCGAACACGACGGTATAGGTTAAACTGCTGCTCAATATAATCAACCGTCAGCCTGGCCCGCAGTGCCAGGCCCTCAGGAGTAATGGTATAGAGCAGTTTGCGGCGTTCGGCGCGCATTACCTTAACATATCCCTTGGAAATTAATCTTTTTAAATGCCAATTGACAGTACCCACTGCCACGCCAAGCTGCGTAGCCAGGTCGGCCTGGGTTACATCCGGATGATGCTCAATATTTTCAAGCAAGGAAAGATCGTGTGTTGATTCCGAAGAAGGTTCCATAATCTAAAATTCAGCGGCTGAAATTATATCATCAATATTCAACGCCTGAACTTTACGCCCAACGCGCCAACCTTAACATAACAATCACTTTCTTTGGGTATCGCGCGTGATAGTCCGGGTCTCTGCACAGGGTGGTCCCATGCTACGCCCCACCGTCATTTTTTGCGCTTCAGAGTCAGCACGCCGTCTAAAAACAGCTCAACCAGATGAGCGTATTGATGATTATGATCAGCCTTATTCTTTTCGAAGAGAAACGACCAGTTTCCGCTTACCGACATGTTCCAGGCGCTTGATGTCAAATTCGCGCTTCAACGCGCTTGAACGGTCTGGTTGTTCTTCGACATACACCATCCTGACCGGACGACGCGCACGCGTATAACGCGCGCCTATTCCAGCGTTGTGCTGTTTCTCGCGCCGCTCAGGATCGGTCGTCCAACCCGTGTAATACGTACCATCAGAACACTCGAGGATGTAACAGAAAAAAGACATATTAGAACACGACTATTTCTTCTTATTCTTGGATCTTTCACCCATGAAGAAGCGCTTCAAAGTATCTCCAGCTTTCGGCAAGTCATTTTTTTCAGATGCAACATCCCATAAGGCACGGTGGCGCTCATTCAACCATTGTTCTCGATCGTCAAATGCCAGGGAAAGACGTTTTTGCAAATCTGCGGGATCATCTTTTGCTACTGCAGCTCGCATATGCGTAAGCGCACCAATGGCATTATCCAGTGAGCTTAATGCCGCCTGGGGGCTATTCAAAAGCGCCTGCACCAATGCCTCGACCGGATCAACGCCAATCCCGGAAGAAACCTGGGCAAATGAGCTGCCTGCAAAACGGCGGGCCTCAACCCAACCAGGTTGCCCAACGGTGGCATTGAGCAAAGCAGCCGAAATAACTTGGGGCAGAAGATGTGTGGTCATCATCATTCCATCTGCTTCAAGCATATCCAGGAAAATCGTCTTGGCCCCAAGCATATTGACAAGATCATCCGCCAGTTTGAGCGCCTCAGCAGCAGCGCCAGGTGGGGAAGCGATGCCAATAGTGGCCTTGTCAAACAAATCTGCACTCGCCGCAGTGATGCCAATACCGCCTTGCTCCATCAGCGCAGGATTGGTGGATGGGACCAGACCGATATAATATCTCCCTTCAGGGACATGTTTTTCAAACCACTTGTACGTCACCGATTTCAAGGGTGAAAAATCCATCACAACAGCATCCTTGCGCAAGTCAGGTGCAATATTTTTTAGCGTTTCTTCCACCTGGTCAAGCGGAACGCACAATAGCACCACATCGGCGCCTTCAATTGCAGAAGGCAAGTTGAACTTCACTTCATCAAAAGCACCCATGCTTTTAGCTTTATTCTGAATATCAAGCGCACGGTCATAACCCACACGCTTGATAATCCCTGTATGCTTGGCAAGCGAAAGGCCTATGGATGTACCGATCTGCCCGAGGCCGATAATAGTTATCTGGACTGTCATAGCCGCTCCTCTTCAAAATAATGTTCCCACACACCGGTTGGTGTATGGGAACATTATAACGTAAGGGGTGGTAGAATCGAGAGAGCCGGGGACGCCGACCCCGGCTCTCCTTTGAAAAGGAGGAGAAGAGAAATCACCTTAGTGCTTATAATTTATCATCAATGCTCCTGGCATGCTTGACGCTTTCCCTACGACTACCCTACGCTTGTCCGACAACTAACAATTCTGTAATTAATGAGCGCCGCTTCCACCCAAAATGACGAAAAATCGACCCATGATCCTTATTCTGACCGCCAGCCTGGCTGCATTTTCGACAGTGTTTTACAATCTTCTCCAAAAATTGACCCCGGCTGATGTCAACCCCGCCCTGGCAATGACGGTTACCTACGGAGCAGCGCTGGCAACAACCCTGTTATTGTTCGTATTTTTCCCGACTGGCAACCTGGGCGCATCTTTTCACAAACTTAACTGGATCAGTCTGGCATTGGGACTTGCCGTAGCAGGTGTAGAAATTGGCACATTGCTGGCATACCGGGCCGGCTGGGAACTGAGCCTGCTCTCAATCATGGTCAACGTAGTTGGCTCGCTGGTACTCGTGCTGATCGGGGTTGTCTTTTTCAAAGAAAAATTATCGCCCATTAACATTCTCGGTATCCTGATATGCATCGCTGGCCTTGTCATGATCAACTTCAAGAGATAGATCACAGATCAGCCAGACAGCGCGACCAGATGTCATCATTGATAATGAACAATCGTAGAATATCACCACCGCTTTGCTGACAAAAAAGATTGGGCAGCCGCTGGTATGGGCGTTTCAGTCAGCCTGAGCTGCCTGAAAATCGGGGTAACTGCCTCACCAACCGGGTCACTCGCACAGCGAAAACCCGTATTCAACGGGTTGGAATCGTCAAAATTGTACATGGCATCCAGTGTTTTATCAGTTGGGGTATCATAGGCCGCGCCAATGCTTTTGTAGTGCGGCCCAGCCTGATAGGTTTGAGGCGAGACTGCCACCATTTCGTTCACATTCCCGACCATATCCATAACTCCATACGGACTGGCGCCCGCCGGAAAGCTGCCCACCGGGGCTACGTCCGTATAACCATCGTTTATCGATTTGTTGGCCTGGCTTTGAAAACAATTAATATCGCACAGGTTGGCACGCGTACCATCCGGAGGCGTATTCCCCCAGGGATAGCTGCGCCCGTCCGTGCCGCGCATGGCTTTTTCCCACTCGATATCTGTTAGTAAGTGCATCCCACGCCAGGCGCAATAATCATCAGCTTTTTTGGGGAATACTGATGATATCAAAACTGGATAATTGGCAAAAGCTGGGTTAAGGTAATAACTGGCGTGCGTATAAGAGCTTTGATGATCCGGGGCAGCGCATGCCCCGGCATGTACGCACACCATATAGCGCAGATTGGTGACTTCAACCATATCGACATAGAACCCCCCAATCGTCGCTTCAATATACGGTTGACCACCGGCGGTCAAATCGCGGCCCATCAGGAAAGACCCGGCTGGCACAAGTACCATCGCCACATCAAATTTATCAATAAACGAAGACTGCAATGGGGGCAGTGTGGGGATTGCAGTTGCGGTATCAACAGGCTCCACAGGAGTGAGTGTCAGGCTGGAATAAACGGTTGCCACCGCCTGAGTACTCAAAGCGCCCACATCCGGAGTTAGCGTGATGACTGGCTGTTCAGCCACCGGCACACCACAAGCACCCAATAAAAGAGTCAAAAGAAGAATGTGGGATATTTTCACGCGTATTTTCCTCCACACATCTTAAATAATACACACAGGCTACCAACTTCTATTTTATGCGTTTCAATATAGTTTACAACTTTCCCCTTTGGGAAAGCAATGCTTACTGTTCTCTACTTCGCTTCTGATTATAGGCATTATAGTGCGACTGCTTGCGGTCCATTTCATCCATCCCTCGTTTCATTCTCTCGGCCATCTGCAGGTACCTTTCGGCATCTTCCTGCTTGAGATATTCACGATTTTCGGCGATGCAATTGGTTAGTAAGAGACCGGCTTTGCTATTTTCGTGATGCCTTTCAAGCTTCAGCGCCTCATTGGCAATTTCCGCCAAATACACCAGCGCAAAACGTTCCAGCATGGCGCGGTTTTGTGGCGCGTTGGCAACTTTTGCCTGCTCGGCAACCTGAAATATCACTTCGGCAAGTTCTCCAAACGGCTGCCCTTTTTCCCCTTTCCCAGATACGTTGGCCTTCAAGATCAAATCATCAGCGTTACTGAGCGCTGGAATCATCAGTTTAGTATAAATTTCTTGAGTTTGGCCGGAAAAAAGATTCCCTAAAAAGATGCGCAGCCGGCCTTTTACAAATTCATGCCTCCATCCACCTGGCACTTGCAGATGTAAATCTGGAGGAAAATCTAAAATGACCTCAACATCCCACGCTGTTACGGCAGCAAGTTCTTTAAATTCACGCAGGAAAAAATCCGGGATTGAGCTCGGTTTATCGATATAGTAAAAGTTTCCACCTCCCTGGTTGGACATGGCCTCCAGAAGATGTTCATTAAATCCTTCGCCAACCCCAAATGTAGATGTGGAAATACCGCGTCTCGATAATTCTTTGGCATGGCGGGCCAATTCTTCCAAATCGACAATACCTGCATTTGCCAGGCCATCCGTGAGCAGCAGGGTGCGATTAACTGTCCCATCTTGTGCAGCCGAGGCTGCTTCCTGACACCCCGCCAACCAGCCACCGCTCAAGTTCGTCGACCCACCCGGCTCAAGCTGTCCTACCCGGCGAATGATTTCTTGACGATTGTTGCTCGTCGCCTTGCTGCTGGGAGATAGTAGATTAATTTGATCGTCATATGCAACCAGGGCAACATCATCCTGATCCTGTAGCAGGTTAAGAACATGCCTGGCTGCCTGTTTTACGAAATTCAGCTTTTCCCCACTCATGGAGCCGCTGCGGTCAAGCACTAGCGCCAGATTGAGCTGCGGCCGGTCATGTTGATCAATGGATACCGGAGCCTGCACGCGTATCTCCAGTATGCGTTCCATAGGCATATCCTGGGCAATCAAATTACGGTCTGTGTCCATTTGAAACTGGATGATATTCTTATTCATAGCGACCCTCCTTCAATATTTATGCAAACAAACCCCTGGCAAATGTGATTAATTGTTGAATCTGGATGGTAGTATCGGGGTCACCCGGCTGGCGCACGCTCAGCTCAACTCCAGCGGCAAGCTGGATTCGCTGCCATGTTTCTTCTTCGTGTGAACGCTTCAAACCAGCTGGTGGTTTGCCGATGCTTGGAGTATGCACTCGTGGCTGCGCAACTGGCGCTGGAACCGCGCTTCCCGGCGGTCGATGCGCCGACTGCTCATCCATCAAACGAGCAATATACTCTAACGCATTTTTGCCTGAGGCCTGCCCTGATCGTTCTGCCAGCAATCCACTTTCTACCGTTGATGTACCAGAAGGCTGTTTTTGCAGTCTCTGCCACACTTCATCATCGCTGAGCGAATTAATAATCTGCCGAATCTCACGCAGCGGCAGATAAGCATCTTTCATTCCACGGATAAGTTCCAACCGGTTAAGATGGTTCTGATTGTAATAAGCGTATTTTCCCTGGACTGCCGGTTGTGGCAACAGACCTTCATCCGTATAGTAGCGGATTGTTCTGACCGTGGTTTTAGCCTGTTCAGCGAGCTCATGAATTAATAAGTTTTTATTTGGCAGCATTGGCGCGACATCCTTGCCCGTGCAGAACCGGGTACCATTCTATTTACCTTACCAATACATCATAACAGTATTACGTTATAATGTCAACTCTGAGCGTAACCCGGCAGCTTCGCGCTAAAGACCATCCCCACCTTGCACTTTCCCCACTTCATGGTTTAATCATCCCACGAGACCCACCTTCGTCAAAAAAGGTTTACGATCTCGATTTGCCTGCCGCTATCCAACCCATTTTATACAGCGGCAAACCCTTCCTCAGTTCAGCACGGATTATGACAATATTATTCTGCAGATCATTTAAAAACAATTGGCAGCACTAGCGCGAAGGCAGAACCTATGAAACCGCAAATAAAATTAGCGACAGCCCTCACTCCGGATGGCGGAGAGATGCAGCTTTATCAACATGACGGTAATTTTTCGATAAAGATCAACGGTTTGGAGTTAATGAACAGTCGCCAGCATGAGTCGGAACAAGAATTGGCGCGACTCGGCTGCGCACATCTATTGGGTCTTGAAACTCCCTGCGTACTGATTGGGGGTCTGGGTATGGGCTATACCTTGAGACAGGCTCTGGATGTGCTTGGTCCCGATGCCAAAGTGATTGTCAGTGAATTGCTGGCAGCTGTTGTTGACTGGAATCGTGAGTATCTAAAAGAACTCAACGGTCAGCCCCTGGATGACAAACGCACCCAGGTCATCACAGGCGACATTTTCCAGCTTATCTCGCAATCCACCGACAGATTTGATGCTATCCTACTGGATGTTGACAATGGCCCCAACGCAATGACCGATTCGGGCAATCAACGTTTATACACTCCAGCAGGAATTCGAGCCTGCCGCAGCGCGCTCCGCAAACAGGGCATTCTGGCTATCTGGTCGACCGAGCCCAATAAAGCTTTCGAGCAGGTCTTGTTCAGCTGCGGATTCCAGGTGCGGCGTTACAAGGTAAAAGCCTATCAAGCCAGCCATTCAAAAGCTCTCTTCATCTGGGTCGCGGCAGAAGACGAAAAAATCCTACCACCTGGGGGTGGCAAGCCGCAACCGCCAGGGCAAGAAAGGGTCAGCGTGAATCGCAAATATGCACACAGGCAGCCCAGATCAAAGGATGGGACTACCTTCCAGCAATGATGTCTTATCGTCTGTTTTATCAACCGGATATTCTGCATTAACATTTGATAATCAACAAGCACACAAGACTATCCAGCCTTGCCTATGGCCGTGCTAGAACCGGCACTATCGCAGAACCGGGTACCATAATCCGGCAGCTTCCCGCCTTGCGCTTTCCGCACTTCATGGTTTAATCATTCCATGAACCCCACTTTTGTCAAACCCCGTTACGACTTGGGCGGCTTTGCCGGGCTGCCTTCCGCCATCCAGTCCATCTTCGCTGGCGAACAACCCTACCCGCAGTTCTCCAGCAACTACGACAACGTCGTCCTGTGTTTTATTGACGGCTTTGGTTGGCGGCACTTCGAAAAATTTGGTCTCCACCCTTTTCTGGATCGCTTCCCACGCAGCGGCTCTGTCCAAAAACTCACATCCCAATTCCCTTCCACCACATCCGGACATGCCACCTGCATCCATACCGGTCTGAACGTTGGGCAAAGCGGTATTTTTGAGTGGAACTACTACGAACCGCTGCTCGATGCAATGATCGTGCCACTTTTATTTTCCTTTTCCGGCACATCCGAACGAGACGAGTTAAAAGCTACGGGTATCGACCCAAAACTGCTCTACCCGACAGGCACTTTATACCAAAAACTCAATGCGCTGGATGTCACCTCAACCATCTTCCAACACAGGGAATATACCCCATCCACCTATTCCAACATCGTCTTTCAAGGCGCCAAGGCCCGCGGATACAAATCACTCCCTGAAACAATCCTGAATCTATCCCAGGCTATAAACAATGCCCGGGGGAAAAACTACTTTTTCCTTTACTACGATCGCATCGACTCCGTCAGCCATGATTACGGCCCCGATTCCATCCAGGTGGAGGCCGAAATGGACATGTTCCTCTATGTGATGGAAAAACAGTTTATTAATAGAATATCACCCAAAAACAAAACCCTGTTTCTCATGACAGCCGATCATGGTCAATCGGAAGTAGACCCGGCAACCACCGTTTATCTCAACCTGGCATTCCCGGGCATCGAAAAATACATCAAAACCAATCGCAAAGGCCAGCTCCTGGTGCCTGGCGGCTCCTGCCGGGATTTTTTCCTATATGTCAAGGATCATCTGCTCGATGAAGCTCAGCTTCTGCTGACAAAGGGCCTGGCTGGTAAGGCTGATGTGATCAAGACTGCGGATCTCATGACCCAGGGATACTTCGGAACCCAGATTTCAGAAGCGCTGCGGGCACACATCGGCAACCTGGTCATACTGCCCTACCGCCACGAATCAGTCTGGTGGTATGAAAAAGGACGCTTCGAACAAAAATACTACGGACACCACGGCGGATTGACACCCCAAGAAATGGAAATCCCCCTGATGGGGCTGGAGCTTTAACTGCAAGAAAGCCAGTCACGACAGCACATCCCAGCAGCATACAATAACTGGCACGCTGAACATTACCGGCAATTGTCGATACCGCTTCCAAAGAAATAACCTTGTCAATTTATGCTACACTTCACAATCTCGAATCCACCCGATGCCTGTGGCCGTGCTAGAACCGGCACTATCGCAGAACCGGGTACCATGCCCGTGCAGAACCGGGTACCATCACAAATTGCAATTTTCCACTGAAAGCAAAAAGATGTGATTTGTGATCGTGAAAAGTATGGAAAGGCCCTGGTCCATGAAAACCATTTTTATCGGTCAAACCGATTCCACACCGCTTGGCAATCTGTGGGTTGCTCAATCCCAAAACGGATTGATCGCCGTGGTATTCCCCTCATCACTCGCTGAATTCACGGCCATACAGCAAAAACGACATGGCGCAGCGGTCGAGTTCGCGCCCGAAAAGGTGAAAGATTCCATCTCTCAGTTACAAGAATATGCCATTGGAACACGTAAGACGTTCGATTTACCCATTGATTGGCTGATAATGAACGAATTCCAGCGCAAAGCGCTCTATGCCACTTACCAGATTCCCTATGGCGAAACGCGCACATACAAACAGATCGCCATCGAAATCGGCGCGCCCCGTGGCGCAAGGGCAGTGGGCCGCGCAGAAGCAACCAACCCCATGCCGATAGTACTACCCTGCCATCGTGTGATTGGAAGCGATGGCAAACTGCATGGTTATGGCGCCGGAGATGGGCTAAACACAAAAACATGGCTTTTGAACCTGGAAAGAGCACTACTCCCGTAAAATACAAATGCGCGCTGATACATGTAGTCCCGGTCTCTACCCGGAATGGTAGCTTATTACCGCCAAGGAGAAATACTTGCAACCAAAACATTGGGCCGTTTTTATTCTGCTGGGCTCCATCTGGAGCGCATCCTTTTTATGGATCAAGATTGCGCTAGCTGAAGTGGCGCCGCTGACACTGGTGGCTTACCGCGTGCTGTTCGGTCTGCTAACCGGTCTGGTCGTCGCCCTTATTTTGCGGATACCGCTGCCGCGTGATTGGAAAACCTGGCGCATTTTCGCCGTGCTGGGATTATTTAATGTAGCCATTCCATTTATTCTGATTACCTGGGG
>CAIMZS010000014.1 GCA_903846015.1 uncultured Anaerolineae bacterium
AGCCAGGGTATGCGTCATATTCTGGTCATCATCCACAATCAAGATGCGTAATGGTTGTTTCATTTGGGCTCCATCCGTATAAACGCCGGGACCATCTTCATTCATCATTCTCGCCTTCCCTTCTCTTTCAAGGAAGGGTTAGGGGGATTGGTCAGCGGTGCGGAATCTGGAATGATGTATTTGGGCAAAAATACCGTAAAGATGCTGCCTTGGCCCGGGTCGCTTGTGACCTCGATCCAGCCGCCGTTGGCTTCGGCCAGCTTTTGGCTGACAGCCAACCCCAGGCCAATCCCCGTTGGTTTGGTGGTAAAAAGTGGCTCGAAAAGCTTAGCCATGTTTTCAGGCAAGATACCGGTTCCGGTGTCCTGCACTGCGATGCTTATCATATCATGTTGACTGGTGGTGGAGATGGTAATTTTCCCGGCGCGAGGCATTCCAGCAGGCTGTGTCTGTTTCTGCAGCGAGCTGGATTCCATTTCGCGCATCACCGGGACAATGGCCTGAAAAGCGTTGGTGACCAGATTGCCGAGCACCTGCCGGACATGTTGTGGGTCAGCATACACCAGCGGCAAATTCGGTGCGAGTATTAATTCCACTTGCACTACCGGGGGGGGCGGGTAATGATGCAGGGTTTGTGTGACCAGATCCGATATGGAGGCTGGCTCCCGGTGCAAGGATTTGATGCGGGTGAAATCGAGCAAATCGGTGACAATCCTGTCAGATGTGCGCGTTTCTTTTTCGATAATGTCCAGGTATTCTTTGGTTTTATCGCTGGCTTCCGGTTGGGACATTTTCAGGAAGTAAATTGCATTTGAGATCACTCCCAACGGATTACGCAGCTCATGGCCAATGCTTCCGGCCAATTGCCCCAGGGTAGCCAGCCGCTCATGGCGCACAAGTTGTTCCTGGGTATTATGCAGTTCGCGGGTGCGTTCTTCGACACGCTGCTCCAATTCGGAATTAAGCAGGCGAATTTCCGCTTCGATCTGTCTGCGATGAGTGATATCCACCGTGATGATGAGCAAGCCCTCCTCCGCGGGTTGAATGTGCCAGGTGAACCAGTGTTCCTTGCCATCTGATAAAGTATACGAACTTTCTACCTGCGTCGGGATGCGGTCTTGCATCACCTTTTGTTCCAGCTTGAAGAAATCTGTGTCTTCGATGCCGGGCCAGCATTCCATCACTGTCCTGCCCAGCAGCTCATCCGCTGGCCTGCGGCCCTGGATCTCAGCGGCCTTATTGATATACAGGTAAGTCCAATCAAAACCAAGCAAGAGAACGCCTTCCTCCATGTTATTCACCGTGCGATGAAAACGCTGCTCGCTTTCAAGGGTGGCTTGTTCCGCCCGTTTGCGTTCGGTGATATCCTGGCCCTGGGCGATGGTGGCTATCGGTTCTTTGCCATCGGCTGTAAACAGGGTGGCTGAATTCCACAGCACGGTGCGAATTGAGCCGTCTATATGCTGAATATCGATCTCGACAACTTCCCAGTGTTCGCCCCCCAATGTTTTCTGGATAAGTTCCATCGAATGGATGGTTTGATTGCGCGGGAACAGTAGCTCGAGTGATTTCCCCAGCACATCCGCGGCGTTTCTGCCAGTGATGATTTCAAAAGCGTGGTTAAAGCGCGTGATATTGAAGAGTGTATCCCAGACGATGATGGGGGCATTGGCGTAGTTGAACAGGTTCTCCAGATATTCGTTCGTCTCCCGCAGCAGTTCTGCGGTGCGATTGCGCTCGGTGATGTCACGCCCATACAGGTTGAGATAGTCTTCCCCTATGATGGGAGTCAGGATACACGAGAAGGTACGTCCCGCGCAGTTCACTTCCACTTCCTGGCTTTGACCGCTTTCAATCACCAGTGCGATCCGCCT
>CAIMZS010000015.1 GCA_903846015.1 uncultured Anaerolineae bacterium
AATCAACTGCTCTTCGAGTTCGGGCCTACTCCCGGTGTAACCGCCGTGATGCTCTACTCTACCCTGGCAAGTGGAGGCGCTGGTGGGGCTCCGCTGGATAACCAGAAATTCACTACCGGGTTGATATTCGAGAAAATTCCCACGCAGCCCATCAAAGTGAGTGTAACGCGGGTCGGATATACTGCCCATGGACCCTGGCAAATCCAATGGCAGGCGCCTGCTGCGCCGGCAGGGGTCATTGTTGGCGCGACCAACACCCCGGCGCCAACCGCGTTCGTTGAGGCGACGCCAACTCCGGCTTTGCGCGACTCTTTGCTGTTTGAAGTGCAAACCCTGGCGCAGAAATTCGATGCACCCCTTCAGCATGGACCAGGCTGGATCCATTTCCTGACTGAAACTGAGACGAATCCAAGAACCGGTCAAACTTTTCCGCCCCCTTACATCACCACCGAACAATGGCTTGAAATCGACGCCGATGGGTATATTCTGAGAAGCGTTCATACTGATCGGGATAAAGCCGGAAATACTCTGCAGCAGGTTGTGACGATTGGGAATTATTACACCAACCTCCTGACTGGCGATGCGGGTCATAACGATGGCGGGCGTAACCGTTTCTCGACAGATATGCTTACTCGCGATTTAAGCGCCGTGGCGCAATACAATACGCCGGTTCTCCGTGATGAAGTGCCCTGTGAAGATGGCTCTGCCTGCCTGCTGATCACCATGCTGGATAGCTTTGCCAACCCGGTTACAAACCCTGGTGAAGCTCAGGCTTTCTCCGGGGGCGGACGGCGCACATGGATCAACCTGCAGACCGGGCAGCAGGTTAAGATACAATACTTCTGGGGTTTACAGGATGGCAGCGAACGCATCGATTACACTTACAAGCCAGTCCTGGTGGAAAAAGTCAATGCACCCCCGCAGGAGATCCTCGACATTCTGGCGAAGGTTGTAGTGCCGTAAATTCCACGAGGCGTAGGTTGTTCACTGGCAGATCGTTGCTTGAGAGTGGTTCGACCTGTGGCAAAATTAGCCTGTGTTTAAGCCCGAGAGAGTATGTCCCGATGCTAATCGAATTTGACGCTATCGCTTGGCTGGTTGGCATGGCCATCCTGGTTGTTCCCCTGATTGCTTTGCGCCGGCGCGGTGGTTATTACCTTTTCTTTTTCTCCGTGTTCTGGGTGTACCTTCAGGTGCTGGTGAGTGTAACCGTGTTCCCAATACCGGTTGGAATGGATGGGGGCTTCCGGTTTGAAACAGTATGGCAGCAAATCGGTCATATGTATAAATACAGTGGGTTGAACCTGATCCCATTGTATTTTGGCAACTGTTGGGATCTTCCACGAGCCTGCGCGATTGGCATTCAAGAAAACATTCTCATGACCGTGCCCTTTGGCTTTGGAATCAATTTCATCGCCCGCCTCAGGATCAGAGATTTCTTTTGGCTTGCCTTTGGACTTGGCCTGGTGATTGAAACCATCCAGTTTGCGTTTGACCTGATCCTGGGCGGAGCGTACCGCTCTGTGGATGCCAACGATGTCCTGTTCAACGGATTGGGTTTATGGATTGGTTATGGCTTGTTTCTGGTTTTTGCCTGGCTCTTCATGCTCATTGACCGGCGTATCGGGCTCAGCCACAGCGGTTTGTTGGCTTTTATCCGGGAATCTTGCCGGGCCGGGTTGGCTGGAACCACTGGGTCATCGGGAGCGTCTTCTAAGAAAGCACCCAACCCATGAGAAAAGCCTCCAAACAGATTCTTCCTGGCATTACGCTGGTCACCCTGCTGGCAGTTTTGTGCGCCTGTCAGCTTGTTCCCACGCTCACCGCACCTGCGCAAGCCACCCTTACGGTGACAACAACGGCCACAAACCAGCCTCAACCGACCCCAACTCCGCCTCAAGCGCAGGCAACAGGCACTGGTTTAGTAACGGGTACCGAAACCAGTGAGCCCACAATCACGCCGCCGGTGCCGCCGACACCCATCCCCAACACCTGGAAGAGCTTCACGAATGCAGGCCAGAATGTGAGCCTGCGCTACCCGGAAAACTGGCGCATCGAAACCAATACGCGCGCCAGTGGGCCGGACGGCTTTTTTGAGCTCTCGACTCGCGTCTATCCATCCTCCGAATTTGAC
>CAIMZS010000016.1 GCA_903846015.1 uncultured Anaerolineae bacterium
CTTGGCATGAATCGAAAGTAGCAAACGGCAGCTTACAAGCGACAGACAAGCAGCACTAATAGTTTATAACCCCATTTATATCCGAATCAGGAATGAACGTGTCTGAATCAATTAATGTATTTGTCTCCTATTCGTGGGCAGTGGAAAGAGACACCAAAATTGTCGAAGAATTGGGCAGGCTTTGTCAGGAGCGTGGCATCAATCTGATTCGGGATAATAACACCTTAAAACACGGTGAGTTGATTGAAAATTTCATGAAGGAGTTGAGCAAAGGCGGCCATGTCATCACAATATTCAGCAAGCCATATTTTGAATCAAAATGGTGTATGTATGAGTTGCTAAGCATTTATCAGCGAGGAGATTTTGAGCAACGTACACACCCTGTTATTGCCGATGATTGTGATTTACAGGGTAGAGCGTATCGCTTGGGACTTGTTAAATTCTGGCGAGATCAGTATCAGAAAATAAAGCATGAGACTGATGACTTTGATCGAGAGCTGGTGGTTGATGAGACCAATGATGTCATACTATACCGGGACATTTCTCAGAAAATCAATGAAATAGTGAATTTTGCTGCGGGAAGGGTAACAACCCCGCTGGCAGAATTGCAGCAGCAAAATTACACCCAATTACTGGACCGCATAAAGCTTGTTGAAAAACCGAGCGATACATCCAGCCAAATGTGCGATGAAGACTTTTTACAGGAAATCCGCGAAAGCCTGAAAGCCGATTTGAAAAAGTCCGACCCATTCTGTGGACATGTGATCCAGAATTGCGGCAGGGACTTTGGAGAGGCTGGGCAATTGCATGACTATTTGATAGAACAATGTGTTGCAGGTGAATTTGTTGATGTTATACAAAACCTCCAGTCCGCTTTTGTGGATAGTTACGACAATATCAATGAAAATGATACCGGTGCCTTAAAGAAGCTCTATGATGCAGCCGAGGACGCCGTATCCAAACTGGTAGTGTTCAATATAAAAAAAGAATGGATGATGCAATTTCGCAGCGATTGTAGTACCAGGGGCCATCATGAACACATTTTACCCGAGATGACATTTGGAAGTGTGGTAGTGGTTTCATCCCGTGAGGCACGCGCCATACCCAGGTTATATATGGATCGCCATTCATTAAATATACAAGCCGCTAAAGGCATTGGTTTAGAGTCAGGGATTCGTACAAATGATGTCGTTAGAGATGTGATAAAGCGCCTGTATTCCAGGGTTATGGAGCGGGAACTAACAACCGATCTGGACGAAAAGCAGATGATTTCCACGCTTCAGAGAACCATTCAGCAACGCAAAAAACAAAAAAATCTCAAATTGAGAAAAAATTATTTTCTGTTGATTCCAACAAACAACCATTCAGAACTCGCGGATACTGAAGTACAAACAAAACTCAAGGAATTACTGCCTGATTTGTCCTTGATACGCCTCAAATCAGGACGCCATGAAAAAACCTTTATTGTTGAAGATGAAGATTTAATGGTCGCAATCAGCGAGTTTTTTACCACTCTGGAAAAATACAAATCCAAATGAACGACGCCATACAAAAAACCATCAGCAGTGATATTGCCAAACTGGATAAACTGGTCAATTTACAATTGCCCCCCCACGGCTCCTGGCCTGAATCCGTCCATCAATTCGATGAGGACAGCATCAACGCGCTCAAAACCGCGCTTGCCGCGCAACGTCCTTTGTTGTTGCGTGGTGATCCCGGTACCGGCAAAAGCCAATTAGCGCGAGCTGCGGCTTTTGCTCTAAAGCGTTTATTTGTTTATGACGTCGTTAATGCGCATACCGAAAGCCAGGATTTGCTGTGGCGCTTCGATGCCGTTGCCCGTTTGGCGGAAGCTCAGTCCTTGCAAGGCCAGGCATGTACTCAGGAAGACCGCAAGGCAGTCTTGGAAAGTAAACGTTACATTTCCCCCGGCCCGTTATGGTGGGCTTTGAGCTGGCAGTCGGCAAATGATGTTTACATAAACAGCCAGTACCAACTGATTTGCCCTGAAAAACCAAAGGATTGGCTGCAAACAGACGGCAGCGTGTTATTGATCGATGAGATCGACAAAGCCAATGCCCAATTGCCCAATGGTCTGTTGGAGATTCTGGGTAACAATGCCGTCAGCATTCCGTGGTTAAAAACCATCATCGGCGGTAAAGAGTGTGTGCCACCGCTGGTGATTATTACGACCAATGAAGAACGCGAGCTGCCTGCCGCGTTTGTGCGTAGGTGTTTGGTGTTAAACCTTGAGCTGCCAACGGATGATACAAAGTTCATAGAGAAAATGATTGAACGCGGCCGTTTGCATTATGGTAAGGAATGCTCGCCTACTATCTGCGAAAAAGCCGCCAGGCAATTATTGACTGATCGCCGCGAAGGCCGCGACAAAGGGATTACCAACCTGCCGGGGCAGGCGGAATACCTGGACATGCTGCGCGCCCTGGCGATACTGGGTAAGGATGAAGCTGAACAAGACGTGATGCTGGAAAAAATCGCCAAATTCACGTTCCGCAAATACCCGAAGGCTTATGGCCGATAAACGGCATACGGCCACAGTATACCGGGCTGATCTGCTGTGGAGTTTTAGCGCCATAGCCGAAGACCAGCAAAGCCGGCTAGCTGCCTTGTTGGGGTTTGAGGAAGATGAACCACCTGAGCAAGAACCCGTCACAAAAACGACCGGAACACCTCCCGAAGAACGTGACACGGAAACCGTTCAGCCCCAACCGCAAGCAAATATTCCGCAAACCAGGTCACAAACCTCGTCTTACTATCGCATCGTAGACAGGCAAGTCGATGCCGAAAAAATGGCAACAGCCGAAGACAGGCCAGCGCCACCCGGCTGGTTTACTCAAGCAAAACCCACTTATTTTGCAGAAACCCAAACCCGTATACCGGCAATGCACCGGGTCCAGCCGGAATTTCCACCATTGGTTGCGTGGCCCAGACTGTGGCCGCTATTACAGCGCGTTCTGGGGGGCGATGTGCCCGGTACCAGGCCGGATTTAAACAAACTGGTTAAACAAGTCTCCCAGGGCGAGCAGATTCACCGTATCCCAAAAACGACCCGTTACACCTGGTCGCCAACAGCCAGACTTTTAATTGACATCAACGAGAGTAACTTTCCTTACCGTCAGGATTTCATCAGGCTGGAACAACAACTAACCGCCTGGCGCGGTGCAGAGGGTCTTGAAACACACTATATCTACGATGAACCCGGTGGTACTATCGCCCGGTATGATAGCGGTCATGAAAAGCTGGAACCGTGGTGCTCGCCTGCTCCAGACACACCCTTTTTAATTCTCAGCGATTTGTGCATGCACGACAAATCGCGACGAAACTTTTACCAATGGCTGGTATTCGGGAAAGTGTTAAATCTTCAAGGCATCCGCCCCAGTGTCTTAATGCCGGTTGCCGAACGCCAGGTAGACAAGCGTTTGCTGCGCTATTTTAATTGCATCATCTGGGATGGCAGCAGTAGCCTGAAATCAATACAGGGTGACGAACAATCCGAACAGAACCCAACTGATCACACGGCCAGAGTAGAGCATCTGCTGGCACTGTTATTTCCTGCCCTGCGAGTGGAACTCGGTTTATTACGTGCTATCCGTCAATTGCTGCCTGCCAGCCAATATGACGTGGGGCATGAAGTCGGGCTTCCCACTTAAGCCGGGACATTTAATATTTTCAAAGGGTTACGAATTGCACAATTCCTGCTCTTTCGAGCAAGCGGAAGTTCGCCCATTTGTCCGAGTATCCAGGAAAACAAATCCGGGTGTTCGGTTCCAAATAA
>CAIMZS010000017.1 GCA_903846015.1 uncultured Anaerolineae bacterium
CACCAGGATCGAAAGCTCTTTATGGAGATTACCGGTGATTATATGCCGACTTCGCAACTGCTGGCGCAGTTGCGCCGGGCTGCTCCGGATGGGGCTGAGGGGCTGAGCGCTGCTGATTTGGAGAAAATTGCCGCGTTTGATGTAGAAGTCACGGGTGGGGAAGAATAATGCTTCCGGCAACGAGAACTCCGAGTCAACAGGAAGCTAGGCGGGAGTTAGCCAGGCGCAAGCTGGCGAAGCAAAGCCTGGTGCGCTATGGTCAGTATATGCGCCCGGAGTTGAAGGATTTTGCGCACCAGCGGTACCTGGCTGATAAGTTGCTGGAGGTGGAGAAGTATGTGGAGAGCCGTGGGAAAGAAGGCATCGGGAACCTGATGGTGATGATGCCTCCGCAGCATGGCAAGAGCACGACGATCTCGCAGCTGTTCCCGAGTTGGGAGCTGGGCAGGAATCCGGATTGGCCGTTTATTTTGACGAGTTATAACGATTTGAAGGCGAAGGGCAATTCGCGCGCGGTACGCGACCTGGTGGAGAGTAATCTTTACCGGGCCGTGTTCGGCGATCTGGCAAGCGGAATTGAAGCACCGGTGGAGCTTTCGAGTGATAGCCGGAGTGTGAGCGAGTGGAAGTTGGCGCTGCCATATACGGGTGGTGTGGTGGCTGCCGGTGTGGGCGGCGGTATCACCGGGCATCCATCCAAGATCACGATCATCGATGATCCGTTTAAACTGCGCGAGGATGCCGATAGTGTTTCGAACCAGGAAGCGGTGATGGACTGGTATGAGACATCCGTGTATACGCGGCGGCAATTAGGGTCGGCAGTGATTTTGTTCCACACCAGGTGGAACGTTAATGATCTGGCTGGGAAGCTGATTCAGAAGATGGCGACCAATCCGAAGGCGGATCAGTGGGATATTGTGATGCTGCCTGCGCTGGCGCTGGCGGAGGAAGATTACCCGGTGAGTGTGGAGAAGCAGCGCGAGCGGATGGCGGATGAGGGGGTGTTTGTCCCGATGGCTGATCAACTGGGGCGCGCGCCAGGTGAGGCTTTGTGCCCAGCACTGCAATCGCAGGAGATGCTGGAGAGTGTGCGGGAAAATATGAGACTGTATAACTGGAGCAGCATGTTTCAGCAAAGCCCGGCGGCGCGCAGTGGGGGGATGTTTAAAAGGCAGTGGTTTACGTTGGCTGACAAGCTGCCTGATGACATCCGCTTTGTGAGAGCGTTGTGGTATTGGGATCAGGCAGCCAAACAGGGCAGCGGCGATTATAGCGCCGGAGTGCTGATGGCTGTGGATCAGCACGACAGGGTGTGGGTGCTTATTGTGGTGCGCGGGCAGTGGTCGAGCTTTGAGCGGCGCGCGAATATGAAGAAGGCCTGGAACGCAGCCAGGGAACGGTTTGGCGAACGTTTGCCGGTGGCCCAACTGTGGCACCAACAGGACCCGGCCAGCGCTGGGTTGGATAGCGCGCGTGATACCAACAAGGCTTTAGCAGGATTGCCAGCGCACTTTGAACCGGTGAGCGGTGACAAGGAAGTACGCGCGGATCCGTGGTCTACAGCGTTGGAAGGGTTGAATGTAATGCTTTTGAAGGGCGGCTGGAACAATGTGTTTATCGAGGAGCATATTTCATTCCCGAAGGGGAAGAATGATGACCAGGTGGATGCGGCGAGTTCGTGTTACAGCCGGTTGACGTTGAAATCGGGCAAGAAGAAGGCAAAGTCGTATCAGGCTTAGGAGGCAATATGGCGAGTGATGTGGAGAAGGCGTTTACGGTTTTGAGCGCAAAGCAGGCAGCTTACAGGGATTTGTTTAATTATTATGACGGCGACCAGCCCTTGATGTATACCGCCCGGAGGTTGGAGGAAATCTTCCGCGGGCTGGATGCGCGCTTTACGCAGAATTGGTGCGCCGTGGTGGTGGACGCGGTGAAGGACCGGATCAACCTGCGGAAGATTGCGGTGACAGGCAGCCAGGCGGCGCAATGGGCGGATTTGTGGGAGCGGTCTGAATTGTTCCTGGAGAGCGATGACTGCCATGAGGCGCTGTTGGTGGCCGGTGAGGGGTTTGTGATCGTGGATAATGATGGGCAGGCGTATTACAACGATCCACGCCTGGCGCAGGTATTTTATGATGCGGCGAACCCCAGGTTGAAGCGCTGGGCGGCGAAGTGGTGGGTGAATGATGAGGGCTTTTTGCGGATGGCGCTGTATTACCCGGACAGGGTGCTGAATTACGTCAGTGTGAAAGCGGCTGACAAAACCGATTTGAAAGCCACGGACATTGTTGAGATGGCTGGCAATGATTTTATGCAGGCCAACCCACTGGGGCAGGTGCCGGTTTTTCATTTCCGGCAAAGTCGGAGAATTGTTAAGAGCGATCTGAAGAGCGTGCTGCCGATCCAGAACGGGATCAATAAGTTGTTATCGGACATGATGGTGGCGGCTGAATTTGGCGCGTTTAAGCAGCGCTGGGTGATTAGCAATGCGGAGATCCAGGGTAAGCTGAAGAACGCACCGGGCGAGGTATGGGACATTCCGTCTGGGGATGGAATGGGCCAGCAGACCCAGGTGGGGCAGTTTGAGGCAAACGAGCTGAAGAACTACCTGAATGGGATCGAGCAGGCGGCGAATGCGTGCGCATCGATTACGAGGACGCCGAAGCATTACTTCTTCAGCATTGGTTCGAATTTGAGCGGTGAGGCCCTGATGGCGATGGAAGCTCCACTGGTGAAGAAGGCGCAGGATCGGATTGACCGGGCGGCGCCGGTGTGGAAGGCTGTGGCTGAGTTGATGTTGTTTGCGGTAAGTGGGGTCATGCCTGCGCCGGGCGATGTGAAGCCGGAGTTTGATGGGACCGGTGTGGTGCAGCCGCGGACGGAGGCGGAGACGCGCGGATTGAATGTGCAGGCGGGTATGCCGCTTGAAACGGTACTGCGCGATGAGGGTAAGAGCGTGGAATATATTGAGCAGATGCAAAGGGATAGGGCTGCGGATGCGAAGCGGCAGCAGGTGAGCCTGGGACAAAGTTTGCTGGATGCACAGCGACGGTTCGATATCGGTGGACAAAATAATGGCCACTCCCAGCCCCAGTAGTGAGCCTGAGATCGTTCGACGCATGCGCCAGTTCCAGGCCGGATTACTGGCCGAGGAAGAAGCGCAGTTTCGCGCCATGGCAAAAGCCTGGCTTGATGTGGAGCGCAATCTGGAAGCGCAGATGAGCGCGCTTGCGCTGGAGATCGAGCGCGCGAAGGCGACCGGGAAAGTGATAACCCTGGAGCAGGTGCGCAAGATGGACCGTTACCAACTTTTGATCGTTGAGGCGCAACACGAGATCGGTAAGTACGAAAAGTATGCCAGTGGCGTGATCAGTGCCAGGCAGG
>CAIMZS010000018.1 GCA_903846015.1 uncultured Anaerolineae bacterium
TCTGATCCGGATGAAATAGTACCCTACGCCAATGGTGAGTAAACCGAGAGTATATACAATTGCGCTCGTGGATGGTTGGACAAGGATGATGGCGCTTGACCCAAATTGAAATTTTAAAAAGGGCTGGATGCTAAGCCAGGTTTCAGGTGTTTGTTTCGGGCTGTAGATGATTGAGTCGATATGACCGCAGCCACTTAAGAGTAGAAATATTAACGACCATCCCAACCTGGTCCAACTCCACAAGTAACGGGGTCCACTTGCAGGATCAGAAGTATTCTTTAGAAATGAACGTCTCACGCTAACCTCGATGACCATCAATCTCAGGTATTTTTACGGAAATACCCGGGTATATTTTTATACCCTTTTGAATAGACTCGCGAATCTTCTGGTAATACTGGTTCTTCTGCACAACGGATAATCAGATTTTAATTTATAAAAGTATAGCATAACAATCGAAACCGGAATCGCTGGTTGGAATGTGGTGCCTCTTTTCGGAGCGTGCTTTTCCCCAGCCCCCCTTTGGTTGAAATGCAGAATGTCGCTGATTTTGAAATTGATATCTGGCGTTGGCGGAGTTGTGTCACTGAGAGCAATTCCGCGGGAATGGGTTTCGTAAATTTGAGTTGAAATCATCTTACTCATCAAATGGTATCGTAATAGAATAACTGCCTGAATGGTGTCATAATAGGATGAATATGAGATTCCTTTTATTGGATGAATAAATTTATGACAGAGATTGAAAAATTGGAACAGGCCATTGCGGCTCTTGAAGTTCAGCGGGCTAGTCTCGGTGATCAGATAGTTGAGACAATTCTGGCCCCTTTGAATGAAAAACTGAGTGCTTTGCTTGCATCTCAGCAGACCGTCCCGTATGATGATCAACGCAAGCAGGTGACAGTCCTTTTCGCCGATGTGTATAGTTTTACTTCAATGGTTGACCGGCTTGATCCGGAGGATGTTCGCGACCATATGAACAAATTGTGGGCCAGTCTTGATCAGGCGCTCATTTCTTATGGCGCGATGATTGACAAGCATATTGGCGATGCAGTGATGGCACTCTTTGGTACCCCTGCTGTGCACGAAGATGATCCGGAGCGCGCTATTCGAGCTGCCTTTGAAATGCAAAAAAAGATCAAAGAATTTGCTTTGGCCCACCCGGAATTTCCTTTGCAGATGCGAATTGGGCTGAATACGGGACCTGTTTTGTTGGGAGAAGTAGGCTCACGACATGAATTTACTGCAATGGGCGATACGGTTAAACTGGCGGCCCGGCTAGAAAAATCTGCGCCGGTTGGTGGAATTTTGATCGCTCATGATACTTATAATCATGTCCGTGGTTTGTTTGATCTTCAAGTGCAAGCGCCAATTCTGGTCAGAGGGAAGGTCGAACCGATACAAACTTATCTCGTACTTCAACCACGGCCACGCGCCTTCCGGTTGCAAACGCGTGGTGTGGAAGGGGTCGAAACACGGATGATCGGGCGCAAAACCGAGCTTGCCAGCTTGAAGGCAGCGCTGCGAAAAGTAATAGAAGATCACCGGCAGCAGGTTGTAACAGTCGTGGGGGATGCTGGCGTAGGGAAAAGCCGGTTACTCTATGAGTTCACTACCTGGGCAGAGTTGTTGCCAGAAGCCTGGCGTATATTTAAAGGACGCGCCAATGAAACCACTCGCCAATTGTCTTATGGCTTGCTGCGAGATGTTTTTGCATTTCGCTTTGAGATCGCGGAGAGCGATTCTCTAGCGGTGGCGCGCGAGAAGCTGGAGCAGGGGATTGCTGGTTTTATGCACAGCGATGTTGATGCCATTATGAAGGCCCATTTTATCGGCCACCTGATTGGTTTTGATTTTTCAGCCAGTGCGTACCTGAGCGGAATTCTTCAGGATGTTCCCCAGATTCGTGATCGAGCTTTCCATTACATCACCCAATTTTTTGCGGCTGTCACCCGGGAGGAAGGTCTTAAAGCCACAATTATATTTCTTGAAGATATTCATTGGGCTGACGATGGCTCCCTGGATGCCATTGAGTATTTGATGAAAAACGCGAAAGAAATCCCGCTTTTTATTCTTTGCTTTGCGCGCCCCACTTTGTTTGAACGACGTTCAGCATGGGGAGAAGGTTTTTTACGTTTGAACCTGCAAACGCTTTCGAGGCTTGAAAGTGATGAGCTGGTTGCAGAGATTTTGAAAAAATTGCCTGATATCCCCAAAAATCTGCGGGAGTTGGTTGTAACTCGATCCGATGGCAATCCTTTTTTTGTCGAAGAGTTGATTAAAGTGTTAATCGATGCGCGTGCGATTATTCCAGGTTCTGAACAGTGGCATGTTATCCCAGAGCGATTAGCGACAGTACTTATACCAGCCACGTTGACAGGGGTTCTTCAAACCCGCCTGGATGGTTTGTCCCAAGCGGAAAGAGATGCTTTACAGCGTGCTGCTGTGCTTGGCAGGTTGTTTTGGGATAGTGCAGTGGATTATCTGGCTCTGACACCTGTTGCCCCGATTTTTTCGGCTGCAGGTTTATCTCAAGGTTCAAGTGCTATAATTTTTCAAGCTTTGCGTTCCAAGGAATTAATTTATTCCAGATCAAGTTCAGCTTTTTCTGGCAGCGCTGAGTATGTTTTCAAGCATGCTTTACTGCGAGATGTCACTTATGAAACGGTGCTCAAGCGTAAACGACGGGTTTACCATGCCCTGGCGGCTGAATGGTTGATCGATCAAAGTGGGGAAAGGGCAAATGAATATGCGGCTTTGATCGCCGGGCATTATGAAAATTCAGGAGAATATCTTAAGGCCGTCGAGTGGTACCGGCGCGCAGGTGAACAGGCGGCAGATTCATACGCCGCTCAGGCGGCCATCGCCAATTATCAAAAAGCGCTGGATTTATCGGATGAATATGATCGAGGTGGAACGAAATCAGAAATGGAAGGGCAGGCTACTCGTTCGGCAATGGTGATGGAGATTCACTTGAAGTTGGGGGCGATTTTGGATTTCCTTGGTCGCTGGGATGAAGCCGAAAAAAACTTCCATTCGGCACTTGCCCTGGCTTTGAAGTTACCATCCGACGATTCGCCTGGTGGGTTGGCTCATATTGCCCGGTGCCAGAAAACATTAGGAAGGTTATTTTTTAATCGCGGAGATTACAATACAGCGCGGGCATGGTTGGATCAGGCGCTTGTTATCTGGGAAAAGCTGGAGGATCAAACCGGCTTATGCCAGGCTCTGATTGAAATTGGGAATGTCCTTTCCCGGCAGGGTGAATATCAATCCGCAATACGTAACCTTGAGCTTGGACTATCTTTGGCGCGGTCGGTCGGGGACAGACGCAACATGGCCCTGGCTCTCAATATATTAGGGAATATAGCGTCAGAGCAGGGCGATGACACACGCGCCAGTGAACTTTATACCCAGAGTATGGCTTTTAGAAAAGAACTCGGCGATAAGCGCGCAATTACGGATACGCTTAATAATCTGGCCAATATTGCTGTGAACCAGGGCGATCTTTCAGGTGGGCTTAAATTATATAACGAATGCCTGATTCTTAACCGTGAAATGGGCTACAAATGGGGCATGGCTGTCTCGCTTAATAATCTCGGAAACGTAGCTTACGTTCAGGCAGATTATGCTCTTGCGCTCCCATTTTTTGATGAAAGCCTGGCGCTTATGCGGCAGATTGGCGATAAGTGGGGTGTGGCTAACGCGCTCATTGATATCGGTCTGGTTGCCCTGGCTCGTGGGGAGAGTGCTTTAGCCGGAGCCACCATGGCAGAGAGCATGGTGTTGTGCCATGAAATGGGTGACAAAAGAGGTATATTGTTTTGCCTGATTGGTCTTTCAGGTTCAGCCAGCAGCCGCAACGATCACCAGCGCGCTGCACGTCTTTCTGCCGCTGCGGAAGATTTGATGGCTTCGATCAATATTCAATTGGAGCCGGAGGTTCGTCCGGTTCATGAGAATGGTATTATGGCTGCGCGTCAGGCTCTGGGTGAATCTGAATTTGAAAATTGCTGGTCTTCCGGACAGGGTCTCACGCTTGAACAGATGGTTGAATTTGCATTGGAACCAGGTCCCGTCGCTCCTTATTGATGGATAATTTATACGGATAATCTGGTGTGTGTGCCTGTCAAATTTGGAAAAGTTTTAAATAGCAGAAAAAATGGGTGGCTTGAAAGTTTTGGCAGTACATTTTTGCTAAGATTATAGCTGGACCTGGTGTAAGTTTTCACAAATTTGCATAAAGCTTATCTAAAATAGTTACAAATTTCGTTACATTTGTCACTCTGATTATGGTTTCCTTTTGAATAACATTAGGTCTGAAAGTAAATTATTCTTCTGGCTTTACAGGTTCGGTTTGCCAGGTAGATCGATCCAGTTTTACGCGCACAAATAAAAAAATAAATACGCACAATTTAGTGGTGATGCATGTCGACTCGAATTCCAATTGTTGAAAAAATACTTTCAGCCAATGATCGACTGGCTGTTGGGAACCGCGCAAGGTTTGACGAAGCGGGTGTATTTGCCATTAATATTATGGCTTCGCCAGGCGCTGGCAAGACTTCCCTTATAGAAAGAACCGTTCTGGCTCTAAAAGATAAAATTCGCATTGGTATGATCAATGGGGATATTGCCACCAGTTTCGATGCCGATCGCGCAGCTGCAGCAGGTGCGGAAGCCGTCCAGATCAATACCGGTGGTGATTGCCATCTGGACGCCGTTATGCTTCAATCTGCGCTTAATCAGCTTGATCTTTCACATCTGGATTTGATAATCGTGGAAAATGTTGGCAACCTGGTTTGTCCGGCCGAGTTTCAGCTTGGAACGCATAAAAGTGTCCTGGTTGCATCTATTCCAGAGGGCGATGATAAGCCTTATAAATACCCTGGTATGTATCGAGGCGTGGACGCTGTTGTGATTAATAAAATGGATCTGCTCCCCTATGTTTCATTCAGAGTTGATTTTTTTAAGGCGGGAATTGAAGTACTAAATCAGGGAGTAACCCAATTCGAATTGTCATGTCGTACAGGCGAAGGGCTTCAAGCATGGCTGGATTGGCTGCTTCTCATGGTACCCGGTTCTGCACGGGCA
>CAIMZS010000019.1 GCA_903846015.1 uncultured Anaerolineae bacterium
GGCACGTTTCTCGCAATGACAATAAGATCCGATTGCCACGTCGCGGAGGGCACGTTTCTCGCAATGACAATAAGATCCGATTGCCACGTCGCGGAGGGCACGTTTCTCGCAATGACAATAAGATCCGATTGCCGCGTCGCGGAGGGCACGTTCCTTGCAATGACGATTTAATCAAGGTCTTCAAAGAAATCAGCCACGGCAGGCGGTCTTCATCCGTCAGCGCAATTCCTGCCGACATTTTGGCAAGGTTGCTGGATGTGTGAAAGTCATCGGCATCGAAAAAATCCCATTCCAATTGTTTTGCCAATGCTTTTCCAACCGCGGTTTTCCCGCTGCCGGATACACCCATGATGATGAAGAATTTCGTTAGCATACGCCAGGTTATCTTTTCAAAAGGAAATTTACCGCAAATTCCAAGGGAGTGTAATGGTACCCGGTCCTGCACGGGCATGGTTATTCAACAATAACGCTCCATGAATGTGCGGGTGATCTGACTGAGACGGTCATCCAGAATGGAATAAATATTGTGCTGGATCGCTTCCGGCACACCTCCGTAAAATGCCTGCGCTACCCCGCCAGTTATGCACGCCAGCGTATCCGTGTCGCCCCCCAACGAAACTGCTGTTCTGATGGCATCTTCAAAATCGGAAGAATCATGGAAGGCGCGCAGCGCTTGCGGCACTGTGTTTTGAGAAGATTCGTTAAATTGATAGGTTGGGCGAATCTCATCCACGTGTTTGCTCAGATTATAGTGGAATTTGTTCTCGATATAATCCTTGATTGTGGCCTTTGACTCTCCCGTTCGGGCAAGGAATATTGCGGCGGCGGTTGCTTGGGCTCCCTTGATGCCTTCAGGATGGTTGTGGGTGATTTCGGTAAACTCTTTGGCTTTTTGCAAGACAGTATCCAGGTCATTGTAGGCGTATCCAACCGGACTGATACGCATCCCGGCGCCATTGCCCCAACTGTTGTAAGGGGCTGAGTTTTGGCTTTGTGCCCAGGTGTGGAAACTGCCGCCATAGCCCCCATCTGGATACCAGTGGTAAAACAATTTAAGGTTTTTCACATAGGGCGTGCCCGTTAAAATGGAGTCAGCCAATGCAATTGATAAAATCGAATCATCTGTGAAGAAACAACGATCCGAAAATAAAATAAAATCCTTCGTTTTGATGTTGTTGAATTCATAAACCGACCCAATTATGTCACCTGCGATTGCGCCGATCATTGTTGGGTTGCTCCTTGTTTGATAAGTTGGCGACAGGCTGGCTGACGCCAACAGGTTAGATAATGTCGGGCAGCGGCGAAGATATTTCAGGTCGTCTTCCGAGCCACCAGTGAATAACATAGGGGGAGTTTCTTTTCGAAGTGTTCAAATTGCGCATATACCTCCGAAATGTCATGGGCATATTCCTGGAAATGCGTCAGGCTGAGATGGTGTTCCAGGCAGGCAGTGATTACATCTGAAAGCTTGTGCGGAAACCAATACGATACAGCGTTCACCAATTGCGACGGGTCGAGATAATCTGGCGATGCCTCTTCCACAAAAGGTTCAACCTGCCCACCAGATTCTCTGGCAAAGTAGGATGTATCGATAACAAGCCCTTTTTCAGCATTGAACATATTCAAGATTGGATGCATTTCATAAATGAAGATCTGCCCGTCATCTTTGAGCAGGCGGGAAGCGATCCCGAATAACGCGTTTAAATCCGGTAGCCATCCCAAAAATCCGATCGAAATATAGACAAGATCGAACTGTCCATCAAAATCGTGAGCGAGGTCATAAACGCTTGATCGTATGAAGTCCATGTCAACCTGTCCACTGCTGGCAAGCTGCCTTGCCTGGGCGATAAAGTTATCGCTGATGTCGATACCGACGCACCTGCCCGCGCCGGCCTTTTTGACCGAGATCAGCTCACGCCCGTTATTACAGCCGAGTTGAATAACCGCTTTGTCGCGCAAGTCGATATTCGCAAAAATGCGCTTTTCTACCTCGTCAAAGGTGCTGAAATCTGGCGACTTAACGCGTTCTTGCAGCCTGGACAAATTGAATTGTGCATGGACACCCGCTGTTTCGTTCCACATTTTTCGGTTTGCTTCGATATAGTCGCCAGGCTGCATGGTGTGCTCTCTTTCAGGAATGATCAGGATAAGTTGTGAAGAACTTTATTCTACCGCAATCAAACCATTCGAGCAGATACCACCGGGTTGAGAACAAAACCGGGCACGTAAAAATAGTCTTTTTGGCTGGCGGCAGGCCCACTGGATGTGATGGCAATGGGCAGGTTGAGGCTGGCGCTGATCATTTGAAGATAAGCATCCCTGTCTTTGTCGAAATCACTGTAAACGGGTTGGGCTTCCATTAACAGTCGGGTCAGGCGCTCCTGCTTGATGAGGTCAGTTGGATCAACGGGGATCTTAATAGCGCTTGCATGCTCGTGTTTGAATTCGAAATATTCGCTGGCATCGGGATGGGTTGCCAGGCCGGCATATTCATTACAGGTGGGCCAGTGCGGGATTTCATCCAAACGGTCCAGGTTGGTGATTACCAATCCATCCACTTTCCCACATGCTTCCATGGCATAGCGCAGTGCCACGAAATCCAGATACCCCACCCGGAACTGGCGCTGCCAGGGATTGTTAATATTGTGAGCATCTGGCAAATGCTCAGAAAGTTCATGGTCTTCCGTGACAAAAGGACCAGCGCCGTGCCGGGTGGCATAGGCGCGCAGCAGCCCCAACTTAAGCGCCTGTCCTGTAAAATTACTTTCGGAAAGCAGGCTTTCGGCATTTTTGAAGGTTAGCGTGCTCCAACTGTTATAGGGAAAAAAGCCATACCATTCATCCAGCAGGACACCCTGGGCGCCTTCAAAAATGGTTGTGCCTGGCTCGTTTAGAACTTTGCCAAGGTGTTCGCGTCCCACGATGTTTACCAAACTGGCAAAATGACTGTATACATCAGCGATGACCGGGATGGCGCCCGGATCGGTGATGTTCTTTAATTCGGCAGCGATGGCCTGGCTGGGAGGCGCGCCACGCAGCACGGTTTCAATCTGGCTGATTTTGGCATCCCGCAGGAAGCCCAGCTTCCTGACCACATTTACCCGGCTGCCCAGATCGCCCGCTGTCAGTACGTCTGTGCCGTAATCCAGCCAATCAGACATGGTTTCGCCAACGCCCATCCCGCAGCTGCCGTGCAGGCCATCGCCCCGGGCGATTTCTTTGATTCTATTGCCCGACTGTTGGAAGGGGGTGGTGATCAGGGCCTCGCGCTCGATAGTCATGTCAGTAAACGCGCCGTTAACCCCTACAGATTGTAGGTGTCTTTCCTCGGCCAGCATCGCCAATGGATGGACGATCATAAAACGCGACAGGTGCGTGCGAGTGCCTGGGACGAAAGTGCCGCTGCCGAATTGTGCAAAGGTATGATGCCTGCCATCGTTGGTGATGACATTGTGGGCGGCCTGTGCGCCGCCGTTATAACGGACAATTGTCTTTGCGCCATTTACACGCGTGAGGCTGTCGACGATACTGCCTTTCCCTGCGTCGCCGTATCCCAGGTCTGCGATGATGATGGCTGAATTCTCTGTGTTTGCCATGTGGCGCTCCTTTTGATTTTCCAGGTGGTGCAGCGCAACCATGTTTCATGCGCTGCACCGTGAGAAGAGTAGACCTGGTTGTCAGCGCAAACTGATGTCCAGGCCGGAGAGTACTCCATCCGAGACCGTTGCCTTGACCAGGCTGGTTGGGATCTTTGCCAGGGCTGCTGTTACGGCGCGGATGTTTTTAGGTTCAGTGCCAAATTCTTTAAGATCATCAGCTCCGCCGGGCAGGTCGATGTTGCCTTCCATCATTCCGATGGTGAGCGCGATGGTTTCACACACGGCTTCCGGTGATCCGAGTTCGATCACGTTATCCCCAAGAAGCTTATGCCAATATCCCAGGATCTCGGCATCGCCACCGTAACTGGCAGCCTTTGGCAGGATGTAAAAAAGGTGGTAGCGCATTCTGAGTTCCCGGACGATTTGTTCGATGGGGATATCGCTCTCAAGCCCATCGGCGATGTGCTGCTGGACTTCATGTTTCTTGACAAAGGGATAAGCCATTTCATCGCCGATGATGAAGGCATAACCTTTGTGTCCGCGTTTGTCCCAACAGTCGATTTCGGTGTGGCGGGCCAGGAAGTACATGGCAAGTTCGTAGGACTCGCTGCGCTGCCCGCCGCCCCCACCTTCCAGGAAGAATTTTTCCAGATTCTCATCCATACGATTGTCCGACTCGAATTGGCCTACCTGGAGAGGTACACGGTCACAGGTGGCATCGCCAATGGCCCCGAACATGATCTGCGGATCGGTCGCGTAGCCCTTGCGCAGCAGCAGTCCCAGTAGTTCAGGCAGCTTGTTTTGAAGTGTGACCGGTATCTCTCCCATCGACCCGGTTACATCGAACATTACTGTGATCGAGGTTGAATTGGGGTGTTCAGCGCTGTCCCGGCTTTCGCGGGCATTAACTCCTTTCGGATCCAGGTTGGGGTAAACATGCCATTTCGAGTAGTTGGAGCGATGCATGTTGTCGTTGTAATCAAACCTGCTTATTCCGTTGGCTGCCTTGTAACGATTGTGTTCATCATAAACATTGGTGGACCATTTTCCGCTTCCCATTTGTGCCTCCTCTGGTTGGATGGGTTTAGACTTGCATTGTGAAGGAATGAAATTTGCGATCTCCCCACAGCCTGGCGATGCACTCATCAAAATCTTGTTTGAGTGCCCACGCATCCTGGGGAGCCCTTTTCCCTTTTAGAAGACTACCTCTGAAAAAGGACTTTAGCTGTGCGGGGAGGTTGCCTGGTAGATTGCCAATCTCAGGATCTGCTCCCAATACGAACAGCATACATTTTGCCGACATGACCAGGTCTGCTGCAACCCCAGTCATAGTCGCGTGAGCGGCTGCTCCGGAGTTCGGATCGAAGCAGGCGCTGGGTGGACTGGAAAAAGTTTTATTCGTTTCAATGGTTGCATGTGACCAGTTCGTTAGCATCAATCCGTGTTGATCCGGCAGGATCAGAACATTCGCTGGGATAACAGCGGAATGAACCACACCAGCGCGGTGGGCAAATCCCAACACGGTCAACAACCTGCGCCATATCCAGGCCATATCTTTTGGGTCAATCCCCAGCGGGTAGGTTTTGCGCACATCATCAAGTGAATACCAACCATCCAGCCTTTCAAATATCCCAGCCTGATGTGAAGCGCTCCCAACCTCATAAACGAAGGCATCGCTGTAAACCGGCAGGTAGGGCGAGTATTTTGTGGCTTCCGATGAGCGCTGTAAGGCTGTTAATACGTTGAATTCGTTTTGCGCAAGATCGTTATTGTGTTGGTCACGTACAATTTTGAGGGTGGCCAGGTGAGTCTGACCGTTCTCATCAAAACAGCAAGGATAATAATTAAAGAGCTGATCCTGTTTGAAGTGGTCCTCAACGTGGTAGACCCTTTTTTTTGTCTGGAGCGTGACCGTATTGAGCGTGTGATCTACTTTTCCGTACATTTCGGACTTGTTATTTTTCTCGGCCCTGGCCCTGGCCCTGCTAGAACGGGCACTTTCGCTAGAACGGGCACTTTCGGCAATTTTGAACCAGGTAATTAATTGCTCCAGCGTGGTTTGTGCCAGCAGCTTTTCTTCCGGGGAAAAGTAGAGGTCCGGGTGCGTTATCATGACCATGGCATGGTAATTTTTCTTGATCTGTGAAAACACTTCAGGACTGGATGCCCCACAGGAACTGGGGTCTGCCTCGAGCCACGTCGCGGAAGGCACGCTTCTCGCAATGCCGCTGTGCGAGCCCGAGTTGCCGGTTCCATACGAGCCGGGATCTGCGAAAAACACATCTTCGATTGTTTTTGCCTGTGACAGGCGGTTTGCAATTTCAATAAGTTTTTTGTTCATAACTGCCTCCCAAAAGGGTTCATTGTTTTAATAGTGTTATATATACACTAACTAAGGGCAAAAAAAAGAGCCTGGTTCAAAGGGCTAATCCAACAAAACAAATTCTCTCTTCTTAAACTTATAGAGCATGGCGGGCCGGTGCGCGCCGGTGATTTCCTTGCGCCCAGTTTCCTGCAGGAGACCAGTAGCAAGCATTCTTTTGCGGAAATTACGCTTATCCAAATCCCTGGCGATGATGATCTCGTAAATATTCTGCAAATCTGAAAGCCGGAAGTGGGCGGGCAGCAATCCATATACGATATTGCTGTAGCTTGCCTTGGTGCGCAGGCGTTGGGTGGCATACTCCAGGATTTCACGGTGGTCAAAGGCTAACTCGGGTAGTTCATCGACTGCCAGCCAGGCCAGATCGGTTACTTTGCTTGATTCGGGTGGGATCAGGCTTGTCCATGGGATCAGCGCAAAATAGGTTACCGTAATAACTCGCATGCGTGGGTCACGCTCAGGTCTTCCGAAGGTGTAAAGCTGTTCCAGATAAACTTCTTTTACACCGGTTTTTTCTTTCATCACACGGATGGCGGCGTTGTCCAGCGATTCATCTTTTTTTAAAAAACCGCCAGGAATGGACCAGATGTTTGCATAAGGCATTTCGGCGCGCTTGATCAGCAAAGCCTTGAGCTTCTCTTCATTGACGGTGAAAATTACCAGGTCAACGGTTACTTCCGGATGTTCGAAGTCATCATAATTAGTGTTCATCTTACACTTAGTATATGCCCAATATTATCCTCTGTCAAGAGGCAATTAGCATGCCCGTGCAGAACTGGGTACCATAACAAATTTTGTTTTCGTTACATACCCAACCGAGATAATAACCGGAGATACGGGCGGTTGGATATAAAACAAGAACAGGTAAAACCGCAACTGCCAGCAATACAATGCTTTTCACAACGATTTCAAAGGTTGTACCGGGTGGGATGATCTGGAAGTAAAGCAGACCCCGAAAAATACCTGCCTGGCTCTCTTGGGCCTGTTTTCGTCATGATTACAGGCCCTACTACTTCAGTTGGGGAAATTGGTACATCGAAACTACGATCATCGTTGCTGCAAAATTTGACGGATGATAAAGGGATGGAAAACAGAGAAATTTGAGTTCTCCCAAGACACCTGGAACTAATCAGTTTCAGGCCACCCTTTTCCACGAGCGCATAACATAAAAGCCGCCCATTTTCAGAGAGGGTGGCTTTTAGTGTCCTAAAATTCGCGCTCCACCAAATTTACAGGCTTTGAAATATGGACAGATGTTTTCATATTAAAAAATTTTAACGCGACCTGATACGAAGAGGAACGAAAGAGCAAAGTCAAAACCGCAGAAAATCAGTATTCCAGGATTAATGCGAGCGGGCGCAACGAATGCCATAGACAGGTGAATCCATGTTGTCGGGGGAGTCGCCATGGCGATAAGACACACGCGAGGTGTACTCAATGTCGCTCCAGTCCCCGCCCCGCAGCACGCGATAGGTTCCCAAAGTTGGGCCGGTCGGGTTGCTGGCAGGTGAATTTGTGTAATAAGTTTCGCCGTACCAGTCCGCCACCCATTCACTGGCATTGCCCGCCATGTCGTAGGCGCCGTAAAAACTCTTGCCGCTTTCGTATTGTCCCACCGCGGTGGTATCGCCAACATAATTATTATAGTTGGCATAGGTCTTGTCAATGCTATCGCCCCACGGATAGATCTTGCCGTCTGTTCCTCGCGCCGCTTTTTCCCATTCGGCTTCGGTGGGTAACCGTCCGCCCGCCCATTCACAGTACGTCTTAGCCATGTTCCATGAAATAAAAAGAATTGGATGATTCCAGTAGAAAAAGGTATCTTCTCCAAAACCTAGAAACAAACAGGCACCCGCTTGTGCGCATTGGGCATACATGCCTGTGGTCACTTCGGTTTGGTCAATCCAGAAGGCATCCAACGTCACGGTGTGGACAGGCTCTTCGTTCGTGAACCAACTGCGCTCGCATCCGGTTAGCCCCTGGCAAATTTTCAATTCAACATTCGCACTGCTGCCCATCGTAAACGGCCCTTCTGGTACATACACCATAACCATGCCGTCCTTGTCGCGGGTTGTGACCGAGCCAATTCCCAAGGTGGATACGGCTGTCGCGGCGGGTGTACTCGTAGCGGCGGGCGTGTTGGTAGCGGCGGGCGTGTTGGTTGTCTGTGTGGTTGGTGATGCGGTTGGAGCGGCGGTCTGGGTGGCTGTGCTGGTTGAAATGATCGGCGCAGCA
>CAIMZS010000020.1 GCA_903846015.1 uncultured Anaerolineae bacterium
CCAGACTTCGTACTCCAACAATTCATTTGCAAAAGCCGCGCCGGCCAAACCTCGCGCCGGGCTGCCCACTCACACCCAACCGCTAAACGGCAGAAAAATCAAGTAATCCTGTCATCACCCTTCTCCCGACCTTGAAAGCATCGGGAGAAGGGTGATGATACCCGGTTCTGCACGGGCAAAGCCCTGCGGTCGCGCGCTTACACTTCAATCTTCAATCGATCTGGAGGAAACAGCATGGAACAGCAATTAGTAGTATTTGATCTTGCGAATGAGTTTTACGGCATCAACATTGCCGTTGTGGAAAGCATCATCAAGATGCAAACCATTACCCAACTACCCCAGGCCTTATATTACGTCCGGGGAGTTACCAATCTGCGCGGCAGCGTGCTGCCGGTCATCGACCTGCGCACCCGGTTCGGGCTGGAAACCAAGCAGGACACCCGGCAGACACGCATCATCATCGTAACCATGAATAATATGAAAGTCGGCGTGGTGGTCGACGGTGTTTCAGAAGTCCTGCGGGTGCCGGATGAAGCCATTGAACCCCTGCCCCCGATGGTCAATTCGGTCAATTCTGCCTTTCTGAAGGGCATCGCGCGCATGGAAAATCGCCTGATCATCTTATTAGAGTTGAGCAAGGTTCTGGAGCTGGAAGCGCAAGCGGCTTAACCAGCGATCTTATTAGCATTGAGCCTAAACTTGCCCCAAGCATGCTCATCCTTCGAGATAGTCCCGGCTCCAGCGATAGTGCCGGTTCTAGCATGGCAACAAGACGATTCGGTTTTTCGAAGGCTGAGCAGTTACTTTCGACTGGATAAAAGGTATTTTATATGAGCAGAAAAAAAGGCCTTATCGGCCTGTACTATGGCTGGCTGGATTGGAAGATCGGTGCAAAAGTCACCAGCAGCATCTTTTGTGTGATGTTTGTGAGCGTCGTTACGTTAATGGCAGAAAGTTATTTCGTCAATGTAACCCATGTGTCTGACCAAACTGGCGCGTCCATGCTGACACTGGGAGAGCAGGCCCTGCTGCGCAGCACAGACCATGTCAGTGGCAGCGTAAAAGTCCTTGAAACATTAGCCCAAACCCCTTCGCTTGTCCTGGCTGTCAAACAGGCCAATCTTGCCCGTGCCGACTGGACGGCGGAAAAGATCGCCACTTTGGACAAGGCCTGGATTAACAAGGATCCATCGATCGAAGGCACTATCAAGGAAATTTCCGGAAACGAAATCAGCACATATCTAAAGACCTTCATCAAAAATAACTCGGAAGAGGTGGAAGTCTTTGCAACCGATATTAAAGGACTCAATATTGCCCTGACGGACCGAACGAGCGACTTTCTGCAAGGCGATGAAACCTGGTGGCAAACAGCCTTTGCCAATGGCAATGGGGCCACCTACCTGGGCCAACTGGAATATGATGAGAGTTCCCAAACCTATGCGATGAACATAGGTGTTCCGATTCGAGCCGCCGACACCAATAAGGTGATCGGGGTTTTACGTGGAACACTGGATATTTCGAATGTGGTCGCTTCGATGTCCAGTCTCAAATTTGGTAAAACCGGCGGCTTCGTCCTGGTGGATGCTCAAAACCTGGTATTGGCCTCACCCAATACAGCCGATATGATGAAACCTGCCGCAGAGTCGATCAAGGCGCTGATAAATTCCGGGGAAAACGGATGGAAACTAACCACAGGCCCTAATGGTCAACAGGCAATCGTCACGTTCTACACACTTCCAGCAAATGAAGATAACCTGGGTTGGCACATCCTGATAAGCCAGGATCTGGTGGAACTGCACCAACCAGAACTTGAAAATTTATTGATCAGCTTGCTGGCAGCTGTTTTCATCGTTGCAGCCGGGATTACAATCACCGGTCTGATTATCTCGAACAGCATCGCCAAACCATTGGGTATCGTCACAAACATGGCTCGAGCGCTTTCGGTGGGAGACTTGATGCGCGACTTGAGCGACCAGGAGAAAGACAAGGTACGCCTGCGCAAAGATGAAATCGGTGAAATCGGGCAGGCCTTCGATCTTCTTATCAACTACACGCAAGGAATGGGGGCAGCCGCAGCCGCAATTGCCGAGAACGACCTGACCATTTCCGTCGTACCCAATTCGACAAAAGATGAGCTGGGGAATGCCTTCTCGCAAATGATCAGCGGACTGCAAGAAATCATCAGCCAGGTGGCTGAAAACGCAGCGTCAGTCTCGGCAGCTGCATCCAAATTAGCTATTGCTGCTGAACAATCCGGTCAAGCTACTGGACAAATCGCCACCACCATCCAACAGGTTGCACTGGGCGCTGCTCAACAAACCGAGAGCGTCACAAAAACATCCGGATCAGTAGAACAAATGAGCCGCGTCATCGAAGGCGTAGCCAAAGGCGCACAGGAACAGGCCAGGGCGATTAGTAAAGCATCTCAAGTCACCTCGCGCATCAGCGCCGCCATCGAACAGGTATCTGCCAACGTCCAGAGCGTCACCCGTGATTCAGCCGAATCCGCCCGCTATTCGCGCGATGGCAGCCAGACCGTCAAGGAAACCATCAAGGGCATGGAAACAATCCGCGCCAAGGTGGGTTTCTCGGCCAGCAAAGTGGAAGAGATGGGTACCCGTTCGAGCGAAATCGGCACGATCCTTGAAACCATCGAAGATATCGCCAGCCAGACCAACCTGCTTGCGCTCAACGCAGCCATCGAAGCCGCGCGGGCCGGGGAACAGGGCAAGGGCTTCGCAGTGGTAGCCGATGAAGTCCGTAAACTGGCCGAACGTTCCAGCCTGGCAACCAAAGAGATCGCCACATTGATCAAGGGCATCCAGAAAACTGTAAACGAAGCGGTCAACGCCATGAAAGAATCAGAGCACGAAGTGGATGCCGGGGTTGCCAGGGCAAATTCATCCGGTAAAGTACTCGAAAGCATCCTACGCGCCGCCGAATCGGTCTATAAGCAGGCTGAGGAGGCCGGTACCGCCGCCGCGAAGGTCGGCACCGCCGCCGGGGAACTGGTCGAAGCGGTTGACTCGGTTTCTGCTGTCATCGAAGAGAATACCGCTGCAACCGAACAGATGGCAGCCAATTCGACAGAATTGACCCAATCCATCGAAAACATCGCCTCAGTCAGCGAGGAAAACAGCGCCGCCATGGAGGAAGTCTCCGCTTCCACCGAGGAAGTCTCGGCACACGTCCAGGAAGTCTCGGCTTCAGCAGAGACAATGTTGGAAATGGCAGACGAATTGCAGCAAGTGGTGGCTCAGTTCAAATTAAGCTAACGTCGCATTCCACGTCATGTAATCATAAAAACCCTCATTTCAACCAGAACAAATACACCACGAATTTGTTCTGGTTGAAATGATTGTGAAAATCAAATAAAAGCGGTGGCTTGTTCCTAACATGAAAGAATTATTGAAACGATAGATTTACTGGGTTGCAAATATTTGATAAAGGCCAAAGAATATCCAACACTGGCTTCACACGCAACGGATCAATCCATTTTATTCGTAAAAGGTGATGCGGCCAGGGAAACAACAGAGCTTGTTACAAAACTAAACACATGCGACAAAGCCAGAAGGTTTGGCGTATCCCGTGTATTGAAACCAGAAAAAGACAAGTTTCAATACACTCTCTTCAATGTGACGGATGCGAATACTTCTTCTTTGTGACCAATACTGAACTACCTTCAGAAAAAGTTGTCATTTCTTACGTAAAACGTGGCAACGATGAGAATTACATCAAGGAAGCCAAGTATGAAATGGCGGTTGGGCATCTTTTATTAAAATCGTTTTGGGCAAATGAAGCTGTCTTTCAGATGATGATGCTTTCATACAATCTGTTTTTGTTGTTCAAGTTTGATGCGCTAAACATTTCAGAATACAGGCAGCAAATCAAGACATTCCGCTTGAAGGTAAATGGAGGTGATTTTATTTTGAGATGGAATATCCTACCAAAATACTTCGCCAGTTGAACGAAATAAGGATTATTTTATTTTGACGTGGAATACAGGGATATCATTATTGTGCTGGGGAGATTGGCGATGAAAAAACGCTATTCAAAAACTGTTGTCTTGTTCTTGCTGTTGTGTGGTGTTCTATTTTTGGCGTTATTTCCTGGTGGAAGCGGGGCATATGCAGCCCCTGGGAAAACTCCAAAAAATTATCCCCTGACACCTGTCATTCCCGATATTTTTGTTAATTCATCCAGCCTGTCTTTTCCCAATTTTTTTACGAACCCCAGTTCCCCGGTTGGCAGAAACGCTCTGGCTGCATTTACCACCTGTGCCGATGTGACCCAAATCCCTGTTGCTGAGTGCGATGCGTTGGTGGCTCTCTATAACAGCACTAATGGCCCCAACTGGGTATATGATCCGAATTGGTTCTCATCTGATACTCCCTGTGACTGGCTGCAGGTCACTTGCAATGCAAATCATATTACCCAGCTTTACCTTCGCTACAGGGATTTAACTGGCAATCTACCCCCTGAACTGGGAAATTTAACGAAACTCACGCACCTTTATTTGGGTCAAAATCGATTAACCGGCAGCATACCGCCCGAACTGGGAAATCTGACTAATCTCATAATTCTTGAGCTTGATAGCAATCGATTAACCGGTAACATCCCACCTGAACTGGGGAATTTGACAAATCTCACATCCCTTAGCTTTTCTAGCAATCCATTGAGCGGAAGCATTCCACCGGAATTGGGTAATTTGACAAGCCTTACACACTTTTTTCTGGGTGGCACGCAAATTAGCGGCAGCATACCGCCAGAACTGGGAAATTTGACTAATCTCTCTTATCTTGATCTTCAGTACAATCAAATAAGCGGCAGCATACCCCCCGAACTCGGGAATCTGACAAATCTCATTTTTCTACAACTTATGGGCAATCAATTATCCGGCAGCATACCACCTGAATTACAAAAATTAACGAAACTCCCATCCCTCGACCTTAGTTCCAATCAATTATCAGGCAGCATACCACCCCAACTGGGTAATTTGACAAACATCACAACTCTTAGCCTTAGTTCCAACCAATTATCAGGCAGCATACCTCCTGAATTGGGTAATTTGACAAACCTTTCGAACCTTTATCTTTCTGGCAATCAATTATCAGGTGGCATACCGCCTGAACTTGGAAATCTGGCGAAACTCTCAGTTCTTCGACTTGAATCTAATCGACTTTCAAGCATCCCGCCAGAATTGGGTAATCTGACAAACCTAACGTACCTTATGCTTGGTCACAATCAAATCACAAGCAACATACCGCCTGAATTAGGTAATTTGACAAATCTTTCGTATCTTGATCTTCAGCACAATCAAATAAGCGGAAGTATACCGCCAGAACTCGGGAATTTGCCAAAACTCATAATCCTAGAAATTAGTTCTAATCAATTATCAGGCAGTATACCTCCCGAATTAGGAAATTTGACAAATCTTGGTGGGCTCATTATCTATTCCAATCAACTTACAGGCAGCATACCGCCTGAACTAGGAAATTTGACAAAACTTTCAGGTCTTGGTCTTAGTGATAACCAATTATCAGGCAGTATACCGCCTGAACTTGGAAATTTAGCAAACGTCCGTGAAGTTGGTCTTCAATCAAATCAACTAAGTGGAAGTATTCCACCCGAATTGGGAAATTTGACAAACCTCACTTCTCTTTGGCTTCAATCCAACCAACTAAGTGGCAGCATTCCCTCCGAATTGGGGAACTTGACAAACCTCACTTCTCTTTGGCTTCAATCCAACCAACTAAGTGGCAGTATTCCGCCAGAATTGGGAAATTTGACACAATTATGGGCTTTGTTGTTAGGGAGTAACCAGATCAGTGGGGAATTTCCAAAGAACATCACTCACCTGGTTAATCTTACCTATCTAACCTTCGACTGCGGATTGATATCTTCCGACCCAGACGTGATCGCTTTTATCGACAAACTGGTTCCCAACTGGCTTTCATATCGCTGTCCGCCCACCATGTCGGGCAACGCGGGGATTGCGGGAGCGACTTTTAGCTACACAGATGGCACTCCTAAAACGGCCACAGCCGATGGCAGTGGGTTGTATTCATTTACGGTACCTTTTTACTGGTCTGGCACTGTCACCCCATCCAAAACTGGCTACAACTTCAGCCCGATCGGCAAAACCTACACCAGCATGATCGAAAACCAGACCAATCAAGACTACACCGCCTCCTATTATTTATTTACCACCTGCGCAGATGTGACCGAAGTTCCGGTCGCCGAATGTGATGCGCTGGTAGCTCTCTATAACAGCACGGACGGTGCCAACTGGACAAACAAGACCGACTGGTTGGTAACCAACACACCTTGCAACTGGCAGGGGGTCTCTTGCAGTGGCGGAAATGTGACTGAATTGAGCATAATCACCAATCAACTTAAGGGTCCCATCCCGACAGAGCTGGGAAATCTGACTAATCTCATTCATCTAAAGTTGTCCAGCAACCAATTGAGCGGACTAATCCCCCCCGAACTTGGCAATCTGACAAACCTCAATATTCTTGATTTGTCGCACAATTCATTGGGCGGTTCCATCCCAGCTGAGTTGGGTAATCTATCAGAGCTTGCAATTCTTCATCTGGACTCAAACCAGTTAAGTGGAGAATTACCTTTATCCATGCCCAACATGGTCAAGCTCACCGAGTTATTCTTTGACTGCGGATTGATATCTTCCGACTCAGACGTGATCGCTTTTATCGACAAACTGGTTCCCGGCTGGATCACTACTCGCTGCCCGCCCACTATTTCGGGCAACGTGGGCATCGCAGGCGCAACCTTAAGTTACACAGACGGCACTCCCAAAACGGCAACAGCCGATGGCAATGGACTGTATTCATTTACGGTACCCTTTTACTGGTCTGGAACCGTCACACCGTCTAAAGCTAATTACACCTTCTCCCCGGTCAGCAAAACCTATACCGGTGTGATCGAAAATCAGGCAGATCAAGGCTTCACTGCTTCTTCTTATTTATTTACTACCTGTGCCGATGTGACCCAAATCCCTGTTGCTGAATGCGATGCATTGGCGGCGTTGTATAACAGCACTGATGGAGCAAATTGGATCAATAACACCAACTGGCTTGTAACAGATACCCCATGTAATTGGTATCGAGTCACATGTAGCGGGGGGCATGTTGAAAGCCTATCTTTTTATAATTACAATAATATTAATGGTTCCCTTCCGGCCGAATTAAGCAGTCTGGCATATCTCACTCGATTAATAATTGATTACAATCCTGTAAGCGGGACTATTCCTTCAGAATTTGGTAATCTAACAAAACTTACAACACTGGATTTTCTTGCTACTCAATTAAGTGGTTCCATCCCACCCGAACTCGGAAATTTAACAAATCTTGTTGAATTATGTATGACATCAGGTCAATTGACCGGTTTAATTCCACCCGAATTGAGCAATCTATCAAATCTCGAATATTTGTGTCTGGGTGAAAATCAATTGAGTGGTTCAATTCCCCACGAGTTAGGTAGTTTAACAAATCTCAAAATTTTGGATTTAGGAAAA
>CAIMZS010000021.1 GCA_903846015.1 uncultured Anaerolineae bacterium
GGTTTATAACCCATTTATGAATCGAGATGAAGTTTATAATTACACCATGTTTATTGCTTCTTCTGGCGTTGGTGCCGGGCTCTGGGTTACCCCAGCAGTGTAACCCCAATTATTTTGTTCGAAATGAAAAAACGACACAGGCTTCCAATAGCAGTGTCGTTTTGTTTTGCCTACTTTTCAGAGCTTGGAATGGGTAAGACCATTCCAAGCTTGTCAATATAGCGAAGGAAGATCGATGGAGTTTCTCGGAATGTCATTAAACTTTAGTTTCCGCTAAGTGGAACCTTGACAAGTCGGGAAAAAGAGTAAAAGCAGGTAGACCAAAAGACCGGAGACGACCACCGGAGAGTTTTGGATACCCCAAAAGCCAAAATTTGGAACAAAAGTCCTTATGGACAGGCTTCTTGGGCGGTTTTTTGGGTTCGTGCCAGGCAACCTTTGAGCAAATGCGCGGTAAATGACTGCTTTTCTCGGAATCGCCGTGGCAGTTCGGCAACTCTCGGAAATGGTTTACCCACCAACTGCCGCCTGAAACGTCCAGGAGTTCTCTTTGGGTTCTTATCCCAAAAGCCAGTTGGAACTGGCGGGAAAGAAGCTGCGAGGAAACTTAAAATAGAGCCAGCCAGTAGCGTAATTTCTGGTAAACGCTGGACACATTCTGGGTTGTGAACAAACTGGCGATGCGCACCCAGCATTTGCTTGGAACTCAAAGGGACTTGCTCCACCGGCCAGCGGTCTGAGTAAATGCTATGGACACTTTCGGGTTTCAACTTTTGCGGCGTGGCTAAGACCCAAGGTGTCTTGTACTTGGGATCGTGAAACACATAGATATCAAAGGTTTTGTTTTTCGGGCTGGGCTTTTGGTCGGTCCGCACCAAGTCGCGCCAAATTTCCACCCGGATTTCTCGGCCATCTTTTGTCAGGGGATAAGTCTCGTCTGGGAGACTGGCTTTCAGCAGCTTGCCCTTACGAGTACGCCCCAAAGGACGCACGATTTCCCCATATTCAGGGTTGCGCCCAAGAAGACCATGCTTCGGCAAAAAGTTCCTACGTGCGGTCATGTTTTGGGCCTGCTTCAGCACATAGCGGGTAATTCCGGCTTCTTGCACGGCTCCAATTTTCACGCCCGCGTCAATCACGACAATTTCATCGCTTTTCAACCCTTTGGCGACCTTTGGCAGGAATATTTTCCACAAAAAGGGTTCAGTGACCTCCATTCCATCGGCACGCTCAATTCTGCGCAGCAAGGCCAGCCGTTGCCCATTCAACTCACCAACCTCACCACATAACCCAATGTTGATGGCTGGCAAGGCTCGCTGTGCCGCAGGATGAAAGTGAACCCCCGGACAATTCTGGAGGGTCGGACGAAAGTAGGCGGTTATATCGACGGTAATCGGATGTAACCCTTCGTAGCGGCGCTCCTTCCACTCGGGCAGTTTCCGAACATAGCCACCGAACTCGGAACATAGCTCTTGGATGCTCCAAACACCACTGCCAAACGCAGCCCAGGATCGTCGGGTTTCTTCGTCGCTCAGCCCAATAGACTTCAAAGCTGGGATGATGGCGCCCCGATTAGGCAACAGTGCTCCACTGATCAACATCCACAGAAAGTGGACCATTGCCAGGTTGGTTCCGATTGGAAGGTACTGACAGACGGTGGTCAAGACGGCTATGGTATGATTCAACATGGTAATGGGTTCCTCGCAGAATTTTGTCTTTTGCAAAACAAGATTACCATGCTTTGAACCCATTACCACGGCTTTTTATCGTATCAGTTAGCGGAAACTAAAGATTAAATATAGACAACGGATTTCTCTGTAACGAGCTCATTAGCGGTATGGGGATTTAGCGACGGTGTTTCGCTTGGACAAGGCAAACTATCCCTATCAGCCCTGCCCGAAACGCCCGGCGCGCCTGCGTGAAGACCTTGCTCACACTTTTTCGAGAGGAGGTGAATACGTCTTTAGAAATCGACTTGACGGCTGATTTTGGCGTATATACCGATGTCATGGTCATAAAATCTCGCAAGTAGATTGATGGCGGCAACCTGGTCGGCAAGGTCGTTATGCCCGCAATTCAGGCCCTGAAACATATTGTATTTCCGTAGGCCCTCCCCGATAGAGCTTTCGATCCAAAACGCTTGTTCTTATGCACCCAGATGAACGGCTAATCTCTTGGAACTCTGCTGCTGGTATAAGCTATTTTGAACTGTGCTTGTTATATCCGCCTGGCTACCTACTAAAACTTTTTCCACCGGACTGACCAAAACCTATCATCCTCAACATCTCGATCTAAGCCAGGCGATTGCTTACATGCGCCGCCATTTCCAGTTGGCGGGCCATATTTCTGGCCCGCTCCTTCCGGATGACGCCCTGGCCTGTATTTATGATTACACCAAAGGTGTTCCTCGACAGATTAATCGTCGGTGGACCCACTGCCCAGCTGGTTGGGAC
>CAIMZS010000022.1 GCA_903846015.1 uncultured Anaerolineae bacterium
CTATCAGCCACGTCTAACGAGGACAAGTATATGTCACCAGCTTTTGTATGCGGGGAATTGGCATTGTGCGCACACAACTGCCCAAATCCCATCAAATAACAGCCTGTTTTGCTAAAATATCCCCAATAAATTGCGTCGCGTAAATAAATCAAGTATAGTTACCCTATGCTATTTTCTTCTCTTTCTCTGGGCGGGTTCGATTTATGTTAAGCGCTGATAGCATCGTCGATGCCGCCAGAAACGCCGCCGGTCAATATTTTCGACTTGTGCTGGTGATTGCCCCAGAAAATTCTGAAAAATCAATTTTGCTGAAACAGGTTCAAGATCTGATGGGGGCGACTTCGATTAAAATTGGTACTGAGATCAGCCAGCAACTTTTAGAGATGACAGAACGACAACGAACATTGCGCCTGCCTCGTTTGTTGGATGATGTTTTGGTTCCTTACCCACTGGAGCAAGTGGTGATTCTCGATAATATCGAGATCTTGTTTGACCAGAGCCTGGCGTTGAACCCGCTCAGCGTGTTGCAGAAATTATCACGGAACCGCACGATAATCGCATTTTGGGATGGTGCCGTGCAGGATGGCTGGTTGACGTACGCCACACCAGGACATCCAGAATACCGGCGCTATCCAACCCTGGATATTCTCATTGTACAACCCGGCTCATAACGCGCCGCTTTCAGAACAGGTCACACCGGAGTTCGCATGAAATATAGAGACCTTATCCAGTTTGAGCCCATCGAGACGGTTGTCCAACTGCGTTCGGCAGACCAGCGCTCGGCCGCCCAGCAGTTGGTTGCTACTTATGTTATTTCTGACGAGATGGCAGAACGTCTGACCGAGTTGGTGATCCCCCAATTACAGTTTGAAGAAATGCTGGATAACAAGGGGATTCTGATCGTTGGCAACTACGGCACCGGTAAATCCCACTTGATGTCTTTCCTTTCTGCCATCGCAGAACATGCCGACCTGGCCGAAAATATACAAAATGAAAAAGTTCGCTTGGCGTCTGTAAGGATTGCCGGGCGCTTTAAGGTTATTCGCAGCGAGATTGGCTCCACGACCATGTCTCTGCGCGAAATTATTGTCTCAGAACTGGAAGAGTATCTGGCATCCATAGGGGTGAATTTTCAATTCCCGCCATTGGACAAGGTCAAAAACCACAAACCCATCTTCGAAAAAATGATGGCTGCCTTTGCAGAGCATTACCCTGACCAGGGTTTGATGCTGATTGTAGATGAGCTGCTGGATTATCTACGCACACGCACAGATCATTTGCTGATCCTGGATCTGAGCTTTTTGCGTGAAATTGGTGAGGTATGCCGTGACCTGCGCTTCCGCTTTGTCGCCGGAATTCAGGAAGCGCTCTTTGACAATGATCGCTTTTCCTTTGTCGCTGGCACCCTGCGCCGTGTGAAAGACCGCTTTGAGCAGGTTCTGATCGCGCGCAGCGATGTAGAATTTGTGGTGGCTGAACGCCTGCTCAAAAAGACCCTGGAGCAAAAAGCGAAGATCCGCGCTTATCTGCTGCCATTCGCGCGCTTCTATGGCAACATGAACGAACGCATGGATGATTTCGTCCGGCTCTTCCCCATTCACCCTGAGTACATAAAAACCTTCGAACAAATTTCGGTCATCGAGAAGCGCGAGATCCTCAAAACGCTTTCTGTGGCCATCAAGCGCATTCTGGATGGCGAAGTACCAGCCGATTATCCCGGCTTGATTGCCTATGACCGTTACTGGGGCTCCTTACGTGAGAACCCGGCCTTTCGCGCCGTCCCCGATATCCGGACCGTGTTGGAAGTAAGCCAGTCGCTGGAGTCGCGCATTCAGCAAAGCATCAAGCCTGTTTACAAGGACAATGCAGTGCGGATTATCCATGCCCTGTCGGTGCAGCGCCTAACCCTGGGAGATATCCGCAAGAAAACAGGACCCACTGCCCAGGAGCTGCGCGACAGTCTGTGCCTTTACGATGCGCTGGCAGCCGAGATGGGCGGCGAACCCGCGGATGATTTGCTCACCAATGTTGAAACCATCCTGCGTGAAATCGTAAAGATCGTCAACGGGCAGTTCATTACCCGGGTGGAAGACAGCGGCCAGTACTTCCTGGATGTAGACAAAGATATCGACCACGAGGCAATCGTCGAAAAAAGAGCCGAAAGCCTGGACAAAAGCATTCTGGATAACGCCTACTACAGCGCCCTGGCGCGTATTCTTGAGCGGGTGGACTCTTACTACCCCGGCACGCACCGCGCCTGGGAGTATGAATTGGAATGGCGTGAGCACCGCGCCTCCCGGCTCGGCTATCTGTTTTTTGGTGCCCCCAACCAACGTTCGACCGCCCAGCCGCCACGAGAGTTTTACATTTATTTTGTGCAGCCCTATGACGCGCCGGCATTTAAAGATGAGAAAAAGAGCGATGAAGTTTTCTGGCGCTTGAAACAATCGGATGAACGCTTTGACAAGGCATTAAAGCGCTATGCCGCTGCGTCTGACCTTTCCACAACATCATCCGGGCAGGACAAGGGCACATATGAAAAGATTGCCGGCGAAGCGATCAAGGAAATGGGCAAGTGGTTGCAGGAAAAGCTGAGCACCAATTTCGAAATCAGCTACCAGGGTGCCAGCCGCTCCGTCAGCGAGTGGGTCAAAAGCGCCAGTGCGGGAAGTCAGATGACGGCTTTGTCGCAGCCAGGCTTAAAATCCAACTTGCGCGATCTGGTCAATGCCATCAGTTCCATTTGCCTGGCCCCGCATTTCCAGGATCGCGCGCCACAATACCCGACATTTTCGGTACAGATCACGGATAAGAACCGCCAACAGGCTGCCCAGGATGCCTTGCGCTGGATCCGTGGCGTGACCAAGACCCAGCAGGCAACAGCGGTGTTGGATGCCCTGGAATTATTGGATGGCGACCGTCTCAGCCCGACGAATTCCAGGTATGCCAAACATCTGCTCGGGCTGCTGCAAGCCAAGGGACATGGCCAGGTGTTGAACCGCAGCGAAATCATCCAGGACGAATATGGCGTGGAATACCTGGCTCCCAATCTCTACCGGCTTGAACCCGAATGGCTGGTGGTGCTCCTGGCAGCCCTGGTTTACAGCGGCGAAGTTGTGCTGGCCGTGACCGGGAAAAAACTGGATGCCAGCAACCTGGACAACCTGGTGGCGACACCTTTCGATGAGTTGGTGCGCTTTAAGTATGTGGAATTCCCTAAAGACTGGAATACGCCTGCCTTGAAGGCGCTGTTTGAGCTGGTCGGATTGGAACCGGGTAAAGCAGTCCTGGTCACCCAGGGCGGCACAAAAGCGGATGAAATTGTTTCTCAAGAATTACTGCCAGCGTTGAATAAGTTGATCCAACGCATAGTGATTAACCAGCAAGAATTAACCAATGGCCTGGCTTTCTGGGGCACGGTTTTGTTTAGTCCAGAAGAACGCAATGAATACCAGGCGCGCCTGAACGCCGCAAAAGCATTCCTGGAATCAACCCAGTCCTACAATGCGCCAGGCAAACTCAAAAATTTCAGCGCGGATGTCGCCTCGATTGATCAGCATCGTTCTGCGCTCAGCACCCTGGCCGAAATTGAAGCCATCAAGTCCCTGGTGGCCGACCTGGCACCCCTGGCCAATTATTGTTCCCAGGCGGCTCTGGCTCTGCCGGTTGGACACGCCTGGGCTGAAACCATGAATATTCGCCAGAGCGAAATCGTCGCGCAGCTAAAATCGCCCAGCAAGCGCGGCGCACCGGGTTTCCGCCAGCAGGCATTGCAAGCGCTTAATCAACTAAAAAAAGAATATCAGACCCTTTACACAACTCTGCATATGCAAGCGCGCCTTGGATTGCAGGAAGACCAACGCAAAGCTAAACTGCTCAAAGACCCGCGCCTGGAACAATTGCGCCGCATGGCCAGTATTGAGTTGATGCACACCAGCCAGTTGACCGATTTTCAAAATCGTCTGGCCGGGCTGCAAAGTTGTTTCACTTTGAATGAAGCTGATCTACAAACAAGCCCGGTTTGCAGCGCATGCGGGTACAAGCCGGCATCCGAACCCACCCTGGTCAGCGCCGCGCAAAGATTGCATGTCTTGGATGGTGAACTGGACAGCCTGGTGGATGCGTGGACACAGACACTTGCGGAAAACCTTGAAGATCCCTTGACACAAGCCAACCTGCAGGAAGTGGTGAAACCTGAGTATCGCGCCCGCATCGAGACGTTTCTATCAGATCGTCACCTACCAGAACCGATTGACAACGAGTTTATTGCTGCGGTTCAGGAAGCCCTGGCCGGATTGGTTAAAATCACAGTCAGGCTTGAAGATCTAAAAGCCGCCCTGCTCAAAGGTGGTTCGCCCATCTCCCCCGCCGATTACCGTAAACGGATCGATGAACACCTGGCTGAACTATTAAAGGGAAAAGACCAGGGTAAAGTGCGGATTGTTCTTGAATAATATTTCAACCGTCTGAACCATGATTAGAATGATTACAGGATTGGCCTGATTAGAACGATCTGAATCAGTCCATCAGGCAAAATCTTATGGCCGAAAATGCAGCATCGCAAAGTCGCTTACCTTTTTCATCGTCAACTCAAGCATCGAATGAGCCAGTAGAATGCCTGGGATTGAAATTTGAGCGTGACCATCAGCGTCGCGCTCATTTCATTGCGCGGTTCTCTGACTCTTTAATCAAAGACCGACAGCCTGGAACACCCAAAGCGGAGAGCCCGGACCTGCTCCGATTGGCCAATCCACCCTATTACACGCCAACCCCCAACCCGTTCCTGGCAGAATTACTTGCCTGGTGGGGAAAAGATGCGCCGCAAGACGAACAATACCACGTTGAGCCATTTGCCACGGATGTCAGTTCCGGTAAGAACGACCCGCTCTATGAGGCCTTTACTTACCATACCAAGGTTCCCCCGAAAGCCATTCGAGCCTATATTGAACATTACTGTCCGCCCAACGGCGTGGTGATGGATGGTTTTTGCGGTTCAGGCATGACTGGCCTGGCGGCGCGTTTGAGCGGCCGCAGAGCCATCCTGTTCGACCTTTCCCCGGCAGCCACAGCCATCGCAGCCGGATATAACTTGCCCGTCGCACGTGACGACTTGCAGAGCGCCGCACTCGAACTCATTAAAAACTTAAAAGCGCAATGCGCCTGGCTGTATGAAGTCCCTATGCAGGGAAATATGCTGCCTGCCATCGTGGATTACGTGATTTGGAGTGAGCAGTATCGCTGCCTCAACTGCCAGGCAGAATTCTTATTTGCAAACATTGGTTTTGACTTTGAGAATGGCAACCCGGTGGAGATTCTGCATTGCCCAGCCTGCGATGCACAAATCGACTCTAATCATCTGGAGCGCTGCCTTGACCATACCGGCAAAACGATTGAAAAACCGGTCAGAGTCAAATATCTCAGCCGTAAACGCGCCCCGGAACGGATGCCTGCCGTACAAGACCTGGATTTGCTGGCCCGCATTGAGGCTGAACCGCTGCCATTTTTGGTACCTGAAGATTGGATGATGAACATCCCGCCGGGCGATAATGGCTGGGGGGATATGTGGCGGCGCGGGTACCACAGTGGCATGTGGAAGGTGGGAGATTTCTTTTATAAACGGACGATCTGGTGCCTGTCTGCTGCGCTCGACCTGCTGGAAAAAATGGATGTTCCGCCCAACATTCGCACAATTTTGCGGACAACCGTGGTCAATGCCTCGGCAAGCATGACTCGTATGCGCCGAGCCTATCAGGGCGTGTTGCCACTGGTGCTGTATATGCCGCGTATGCGCAGGGAAGTGAACGTCATCCAGGCGCTGGAAACCAAGCTGGAACGCCTGATTGATCTGCTCGGTGGGCTGCCACCCGTCTCCTCGGTGGCCATCAGTACCCAGTCAAGCACGCATCTGACCAATTTGCCTTCGGAGTGCATCGATTACATTTTTACCGACCCGCCTTTTGGCGACAACATCATCTATTCAGAGGTCAATTTCATCTGGGAAAGCCTGCTGCGCGCCTACACTGCCCAGGCATCCGAAGCGATTATGAGCCGTTATCAGGGCAAACGCTTGCTGGAATACCAGGGTTTGATGACCGCCTGTTTTAGCGAATTCTGCCGGGTCTTGAAACCCGGCAGGTGGATGACCGTTGAGTTCCACAACTCCAAGAATAGCATCTGGAATGCGATCCAGGATTCGCTGCAAGCCGCCGGCTTTGTGGTTGCCGACGTGCGCATTCTGGACAAGCAACAGGGCAGCTTCAAGCAGGTCAGCACAGCCGGAGCGGTCAAACAAGACCTGGTGATTTCGGCCTACAAGCCCAGCCAGCGTCTTGAACAGGGCTTTGAACTGAACGCCGGCAGCGAAGCGGCAGTCTGGGAGTTTGTGCGCGAACACCTGGGCCGACTGCCCGTATACGTCGAAAAAGAAAACCATCTGGAAGTGGTGGCTGAACGCCAGAATTATCTGCTCTTTGACCGCATGTTGGCTTTCCACGTCCGGCACCAGGTAAGTATTCCGCTTTCGGCCAGCGAATTCTATGCCGGGTTGGTGCAACGCTTTCCCGAACGCGATAGCATGTTTTTCCTACCGGAACAGGTGGGGCAATATGATCAGAAACGCGTAACCATTCACGAACTGGCGCAACTGCCGCTTTTCATCAGTGACGAGGCCAGCGCCATTCAATGGATGAGGCAGCAGCTCAGCCAGACGCCGCAAACAATGCAAGATTTGCACCCCAAGTTCACCAGGGAGTTATCGGGCTGGCAGAAAAACGAGCAGTCCATCGAACTGCTGGACATCCTGAGAGAGAATTTCCTGCGCTACGAAGGCGGGGTGCTGCCGCAGCAAATCTGGACCTGGCTGGAACAATCGCCCGAATGGGCCGGGAAAATGAAAGGGCAGGTTCACCAGTCGCCATCCGCCGAAATCGGTGAATGGGCCAAGGATCGCTGGTATGTGCCCGACCCCAACCGCGCCCAGGATCTGGAAAAACTGCGCGAACGAGGCCTGCTGCGCGAATTTGAACACTACAGCGCCGCAGGAACGCGCGCTCTGAAAGTATTTCGCCTGGAAGCGGTGCGCGCCGGGTTCAAGAAGGCCTGGCAGGAAAAAGACTACGCCACCATCATCCAGGTGGCCCAGAAAATTCCAGAAAATGTTTTGCAGGAAGACCCCAAACTGCTGATGTGGTACGACCAAGCGGTAACACGCTCAAGTAGCGTCTGAAAGATATTCTAAACGTGCTGATTGTGATAAAAATTGGTATGATATAGGTATAGTAATGATTTTACCCGGGAGGCACGGATGAATTTAGATGAACTTCAAGAGCGGTTAAAAGGTTTTGAATGGAATGATGTCGAATTCAAAGCGGCACAAACCAATGTTCCCAAGAACGCATACGAGACAGTCTCCGCATTTTCCAATACATCAGGTGGATGGCTCGTTTTTGGCGTTGAGGAAAAAGGCGGACAATTCGAAATTGTTGGGGTGATTGAAGTTGATAAAGTGCAGAATGATTTCTTGAGTGCTTTGCGATCAAAAGAAAAATTCAATCGCGTCATCGAAACACAATCATCACTAGTAAATCATAATAATAAAACTTTATTGATATTTTATATTCCGGAAGTACATCGACGGGAGAAACCTGTTTTTCTATACGGCGATATTCGCCAGAGTTTTATTCGCAGCGGTGCCGGAGATATGCGTTGCTCGGATACAGAAGTCAAACGGTTTCTGCGTGAGGCTTCTGATGAACGTTATGACAGCGGTACCGCTACGTTCGACATAACAACTTGCTTTGAAGCCGATTCATTACGCTGGTATCGCTCCCAGTTCAATGCCCTCCATCCCGAACGCGATTCTTCGATTTCAGATCTGGAATTCTTGCCAAATTGGGGATTGGTCGTAGAGCAAGATGGGCGCTTACTGCCCACCCGCGCCAGTATTCTCCTTTTCGGGACACAAAGGGCGCTAATTCAACTCCTGCCCCGCCCAGTGGTGGATAGCCAGTATATTCATGCCAGGCGCGAAGATGAATTGCCTGATGAACGTTGGGCAGACCGGCTGGTGGTAGAAACGAACCTGATGCAGGCCTGGAGCAGTCTGGTTGATTTTTTCTCTCGGCACGCAGAACATCCATTCCAGATTGACCCGGCCACCTTGCAACGCCAGGAAATGCCGCCCGAGTATTTAGTCTTCCGTGAGGCAGCCATCAACTTGCTGATTCACCAGGATTATGCAGATGCTGGTCGCAGCGGATTGATTCGTTTTTTCCGCGACCAAACCGCCTTCTTCAATTCGGGCGATGCTTTCATTCCTTCGGATGAACTGCTTGACCCTGGTGATAAAGAATTGCGCAACCCAACAATTGCCAATGCCTTCCGCCGCATTGGTCTGAGCGAAGCTGCTGGGACAGGCGTAAACTCTATTTTCAAAAGTTGGCGGAAAATGGGGTTGATTCCACCAATCATCAACAACGATCGCGCGAAAAAATCATTCGAATTGATCCTGTTAAAGGAAGCGTTGTTATCGGAAACGCAACTACTGCTAGAAGCCGGGCTCGGTGTTCACCTGACAGAACCAGAAGCGGCAGTGTTTGCTTACGCTTGCCACCAGGGACGTTTACATATGGTGGATGTCAAAGCCGTAACCGGCCTGGCAACCGATAGAGCACGTGAAGTGGCCAACCGGCTGGTAGTGCAGGGGCTGCTGGTCAATGTGGATGCGCTGCCTGCACCATACTATCAACTCGCAGAGCATTTGCGTGCCATGACAGGGCCGGCAGCGCAAAATGGATCCAGCCCTATCCTGCACGAGTTAAACGAGGCACAGTGGAAGGTAATTGAAGTAGCAGATTCGCCGCGTACTTTGGGATTGCTGATGGATTTGGTTGGTATCAAACGCCCACTGCGCATTGACTTTAAGCAGAACGTTTTACAACCACTTATACAGGGTCATATTCTGCGGCTGACCCTCCCCGACCAGCCTAATAACCCCCGGCAGAATTATATCTTAACCGAGATTGGCCAGAAACTACGCCAGCGACGGTTAAACCGTGTGGCAAGATAATGCCATGAGCGATACAAATTCCTTCACCTACAACCTGTTCCAAAAGCCCGGGCAAACTAACGGGTCGGTAGAATGTTTAGGCCTGACCTTCGAAAATGATGCGGCCCGCCGTGCTTATTTTTTGGAGAAATTGCGCGAAAAACTGCAAGATCCTGAGTTTCGTAAGATCGCAGGGTTCACGCTCGGCAAGGATGACGACATTCTGGCGCTCTCTGACCCGCCCTATTACACTGCCTGTCCCAACCCTTTTTTACAGGATTTCATCCGAGTCTATGGCAAACCTTATGATCCTACTGTGCATTATCATAAGGAACCCTTCGCCGCGGATGTAAGCGAGGGCAAAAGTGACCCGATCTATAATGCCCATTCCTATCATACCAAAGTGCCGCATAAGGCTATCATGCGGTATATCCTGCAATATACCCAACCAGGGGATATCGTGCTGGACGGCTTTTGCGGTTCAGGAATGACCGGCGTTGCTGCTCAAATGTGCGGAGATCCAATTACGGTCAAGGGCCTTGGCTACCTGGTTGACAAAGACGGTTTGATCTCTGATGAACGTGGGGTACCGCTCTCTCAAATTGGGGCGCGTCATGCCGTGTTAAATGATCTGAGTCCTGCTGCTACCTTCATTGCTTACAATTACAGTGTTCCCGTAAATGTTGATGCGTTTCACCTGGCGGCTAAAAAGGTATTAACTGATGTCGCAGACGAATTGGGGTGGATGTATGAGACACTCCACACGGACGGTAAAACCATATGCAGGATTAATTACACTGTCTGGAGCGAAGTATTTGCCTGTCCTAGCTGCTCACATGAGATTGTTTTTACAGAGGAAGCTCTGGATAAGACAAGTGGGCATTTGCGTGATGAGTTTGCCTGTCCAAACTGCAAAGCCCTGGTTACAAAAGATGGGCTAGAACTGCTTTTTGATACAAGCATAGATCCTTTTACTGGTGAACTTGCAAAGCGGCCTAAGCGAATCCCTTGGCTGATTAATTACACTCTTGGCAAAAACAAATACGAAAAAAAGCCGGATGCCCGGGATTTGGAAGTTTTACGGCGAGTTGATGGGCTGAGTATCCCCAAAGAAATTCCCTTGCTAAAATTGCCTCCAATGCAAATGGGGCGCGTAGGCCGTGTCAAAACAGTTGGGATTACCCATATTCACGATTTCTTTTTGACACGCCAGATGCATAGCCTTGCTTCCTTATGGCGCCACGCGCATCAATATCCTGACTTAACAACCAGAAATTTTCTGCTTTTCTTTGTTGAACAAGCTATTTGGGGATTGTCGGTTTTAAATCGTTATAGCCCATCACACTTTTCACAAGTCAACCGTGCTCTTAGCGGGGTCTTTTATGTGGCGTCACAAATCTCGGAAGTGTCACCCTGGTATAACCTGGAAAATAAATTAGATCGATTGGTAAAAGCCTTTCAGGAAAAAAGTCGTTTTAGTGGTAGAGCATCCATAGTCACGACACAAAACCTCGGCAACTTGGCCTTAGCCGCTGATTCGATCGATTACATTTTCACGGATCCACCTTTTGGAGAGAATATTTACTATTCTGATTTAAATATTCTGGTGGAATCCTGGCACAAAGTGCGTACTGCTC
>CAIMZS010000023.1 GCA_903846015.1 uncultured Anaerolineae bacterium
TTTTGATCAACCCAAAAGCTTGCTTGGTATGAAATATTACTTCTTCGTGTGCAGCCTTCCAGGATTCTTCTTTTTCTTGTTCACCTTCTTTAGCCTTTTTTTTCTTTAAATGATTCTTCTCGAATTCATCAATACCCTCTTTCACAAGTTCCCTCTGAACCTGACCAACCGGCGCAGATTGACTGACACGAACGGGACCTGCGTTGATATTCGCTGAAACATGCTCAGCCTCCACTTCGCTGGAATCGCCAGGCCGGCTGAGCGAATTTTTCCCAGGTAAATTCCCGCCTTTTTTTTGCTGAACAACATGCGCCAGTTCATGCGCAAGGAGCTGCCGGCCAGCCTGGGTGCCCGGAGAATATGAGCCGGCCCGAAAATTGATATCCTGGTTTTTGGTGTATGCAATTGCATTGAAAGATTCTGCCGACTCATCCGCAATCGTATCGGTATGAACCCGCACCTGGCTAAAATCGGATCGGAACCGGCTCTCCATAAAATGGCGGGTGGCCGGGTCCAGTGGTTGTCCCGTTCCAACGTTCGAGTCTTTTTCAACATTCTCAGTCGTTCCGGCCTGATTCTGCTCCAATAAACTATTAACCGCCTGGTTTCCAGCGGAATGTTGGAGTGAGTGCAAATCAGCCAGGGGAGTGGAAGCGAAATTTTGAATTTCGGTATTCTCCCGGTGCTGATTATTCCGGCGATTGATTTTATCTAATGAAACCTTATCTGCAGTTGATCGAGCCATTTTTACCTGTTATCCTAATCATGATCCTGCCTCTTGCTGCGCAGTGCCTGGCATTGGAGAGAAACCTGCCCTTTTGAATTGAATTTTGCAACCAGTGCTCTGTCTTTCAAGACCTGTGCAGAGGTTATTCGAGTATTTATTTTTTATTTTTTTCTTCCAGCAGATAACCGCGTCGTTTAAACCAGGCAGCCAGCTTCGGGTTCCTGCTTTCGATCCCCTTAGGGTCAAGCTTATAGGCTGCAAACGTCTCAGCAAAGGCCTCGATTGTATTTTCTTTTGCGTAAGGTGAAACTGGAGCCGTACCGGCATACAACCGTGAAAATTCAGCTAAGACACGGTTTTTCTCCTGGCTATATCTTTTTTTCGTCCGCATAACTTTGATTGCCAGTGCGTTTGCCTGTCTGGGACTAAGCCTCTTTTTTGAATGAGGCGCAGCTTTTTGGGCTGCTAAATTTGCTTGCTTGTCAAAGGCGGTTTTATGATCATTAAAGGTTTTGCGTGTGCTGGCAAACTGTATGGCGTGACCAATTTCATGCAGCAATAAGAATTGCCCAATGCGCATATGTCCGACGGTTTGGCCCTCTTTAAAGAGTCCATCATAGGCTGAAATTTTGTATACGTTTTTCTCAAGGTTGGGCTCATGCCAGCCATCTTCCTCACGCCCCTCTGGTTTATATTCAGGGTCAACCGCCAGGCGACTTTCGCGATTATGCCAGCGAAGAAAACGATAGCCTTTAAGGGTCTTAGCTTCAACCTCAGAAAGGTTCGACAACGCCAGGCTCAAATCTTCCACTTCAATATCTTCCCAATCACGATCACCCTTTTCGATCGTGATTTCGTATTTCTCCTCAAGTTCTGCCCTGGTTAGAGATTTTCTTTGAACAGAGACCGCGCTTCCTTCCATGGATGCGGCCGTGCTAGAACCGGCACTACCGGAATTCTTAATGTTTTCTGCCACATGCCCAAGTTCATGAGCAAGGAGTTTCGGCCGGGCAAACTGATTTTTTCCAAAATAAATATTTCGTCCCAGTGTAAAGGCGCGCGCGTTAAGCGCGCCTGCTGCTGCCTGCGCCGAGGAGTCAGTATGGATGCGCACCTGCCCTGGAACTTCCATCTCGCTGCTAGTGCTTCCCTGAGCATATACCTGGTTTGACGAGCGCACCGCATCCTGAGCGATCTGCGGCGCCTGGGCAAGCATGATCGAGGCTTCATTTTCCCTGGGTCTCAAAACCTGGTTGACGGCCTGGTTGCCAGCCAGGTGCTGCAAAGATAGGATGTCACTTTGCGGGTTGCTGGTAACTAGCTGCGCGAGGACAGGCACATTCGCGTTCTGCGGCGCACGGCGTTTGTTGAATGCGGAAAAAGCGTGAGCGCCCATTATCGCTCTACTCCTCCGCCGTACAGCTCTTCGTCCGAAAGCGTCTTACCCAGCTTCTGGTACTCACGCCGGGTGGCGTGCAGCAGGTGTTTCATGTCCACCACCCCTCCGTTGGCCGAGGCCAGGTAGGCGGCGGACAGGGCGATATTCTTGATACTGCCGCCGCTCAGCTTGAACTGGCGCGCCATAAAGGACAGGTCAAGCGCTTCATCAACCGGCATTTCGCCCGGGAAAACTCCCTGCCAGATGCGCTGGCGGTGGTCTTCATCCGGGAAGGGAAACAAGACGATAAAGGCCAAACGGCGGGTAAAAGCCTCGTCCAGGTTGTGGCGCAGGTTGCTGCATAAGATCGCCACACCGCTGTACTGTTCCATTCTCTGCAGCAGGTAGCTGATCTCGATATTGGCGTAACGATCGTGCGATTCTTTAACCTCCGAGCGCTTGCCAAACAAGGCATCGGCCTCATCAAAAAATAGGATGGCGTTGGCATTCTCGGCGGCGTTGAAGATGCGTTCCAGGTTTTTTTCGGTCTCGCCAATGTATTTGCTGACCACCGTGGACAAATTGACGCGGTACAGATCCAGCCCAAGCTGATTTGCGATCACCTCAGCCGCCATGGTCTTGCCGGTACCGGACGTGCCGGCGAACAGGGCCGTTGCGCCTTTGCCAAGCGAGAGCTTACGCTCAAAACCCCAGCCATCCAGCACGGTGGCGCGTTTAACCACCCACTGGCACAGCTCGCGCAGCTGCGCCAGGCTGTCTGAGGGCAGCACCAAATCATCCCAGTTGTAGCGCGGCTCGATCTTTTGAGCCAGCAGTGAGAGTTCATCACTTGTCTGGGCGCGCGCCGCCGCGAACAAGGCCGGCAGATCGGGGATGCTATCACGATAGCGCGCTCTGCCCAGGGCCTGATCGACTGCCGCGTTAATCTGTCCCGGTGTAAGCTTGAAACGCACCGCCAGGGCTTCCAAACCGGCGGGATCGACATCGATAGACGCGCTTGATACGCTGGCATTCCACCAGGCCTGGCGTTCATGCGCAACGGGCATATGGAACGGAACCTGCACCACGCTGCCAGGTGTGCCCATTGATCTCCAGGCCGGTTTCCCGGACATGAAAATGACCGGGCAGCGGCTGGAAGATAAGTTATTTTCGAACACCCGCAAAAGCGCCTGCCCGTCCGACTCGAACAGTTCATCCAACCCGTCCAGGTACAGGATCGCATCCTGCAGCCGCGCCTGGCGCATGAGCAGCCTCAGACTAGGTTCAAAACCAGAGGTTTCTGACCGACTTCCGGGATGATTCCAGGATTGCGCCATCAGGCGCATATCCGCCGCCAGGAGCGCGCGACCACTTTCACATGCCAGCGCCTCCACCAACCGCCTGCGCCCGCTGCCCGGCACGCCCTGGAAGTAGACTCGCAGCGGCTGCCCCAAAGTGAGCGACCCTGCCAGCAGGGACAGCATGGCCTGCTTGAAATCTTTTGCAAAGGGCAGTGCCTCAAGCGGGCTGAGCTTCGCCGCACTCTTACCCTGGATATTTCGTGCACTTTGTGTCGTTCGTAGATTAAAATCCGCGAAATCTCCGGCGGAAGGTGCCACCAGCTCACAAAAACCTGCCAGGCGCGCATCCAACCCTTCGACACCCAGGAGATGCTGCACGATTTGCGAATCCAGCTTGAGATTTTGAGATAAGGCTGGCGCATCTGGCTGAGCGGGATCATCGCTGACGTGCAGGATGTCATTCACGATCAGCGGCGCATGGCTGGCAAAGTGCGCCCGGCGCGATATTTTTTCTTCAAAGGTGCCACATAACAGGTTGAGCGCCATTTCGAGCGATGGCGAACGCCGAGCCACATCATCCTGCAAGTAGGCGTACAGCCGCCCATAACGAGAATCCACTTCGGGAGCCAGCGCCAGGATCAGCACATCCAGGTCAAAGCTTGAAAGACTATATTCGCGCGCCAGCCAGGCCAGGCGGGGAAAATCCTGCTGATTAGAAGCGGCTTGCGCATCAAAGAACAACGGCGTTCCCGGCCGATTCCTCAACATTGCGTCCACATCTTCCCGGCTGATGTGCATGCCGCGGAAAGGATCGTGGACAGACTCGCTGCCGTAAACAACAGGAACCAACGCCAATGCCGATTCAATCCGCCGGTCGAGCCGCGCCAATGCCGCAGCCAACCCGGACATTTCAAGCCGTCTGGGCTGTTCTGTTTTTGTTGCGCGTAATACGATTTGCTTATTTTTCATTCCAGGCTGCCGCTGTCATTTTACGAAAAACATCAGCACAAAAAACACCAGCGAAGCCACCAGGTTTGTGACTGCAATTGGCTTTTCTGAAATATTGATTTCCCACACTTCTGCGGGAATGAGCACCGCCTTGTTGGTAAGCGGATCCTGCCGGGTAAGGACTAATGCTGGGCTCTTCTTTGAAACTTTCTCGAAGAGCAAAACTCCTTTGAACATTGCAGCAATGATTTTCGAATTAGACTGGCTCAGGCGCCTGCCAGGTGCTCCGCACACCAGGTTCACAACGTACTGCATAGGGGTTATGATCACCAACCAGAGGATCATTAATCCTGCAAAGGTGAATAAAAA
>CAIMZS010000024.1 GCA_903846015.1 uncultured Anaerolineae bacterium
CCCGGTTGCCATGCACGCCCACCGGGCGGTCAAACCCCAGGTACAGCGCTGAACCGGGCTGCGGAGCAGTTCCAAAAGGCGCAAAACCCTGGACTGTTCCATTTTTCGCGCTGCTGTCGCTCAACTCGCCTTCATCCCCGGCCAGCACAGTCTGCAGCCGGGCAGGTGACACCACAAGCACCCTCTTCGCCTGGAAAATCACGCTTTTATCGAAGTTCGCCGCCTGGATCTTCGTCGGCAGCTGGATGGGCTGGTCTGTGCCATCTGGTACGCTGAAGACCAGCACCGCTTTGGCCGCCCTGGGCGGATGCGGGAAAATACCCACCAGCTTGAGGAAGTTGCGAAAAGCCGCCGGAGGAGTGCGGTCGAGCCGGTACATGTCGGTTTCAACCAACCAGGCCAGCATCTCCACCAGCGTGATGCCGGGGTCATGCAGGTTGTAATCGGTCCAGCCGGGCGCCAGGCGCGGCAGCAAGGCAGTTGCTTCTTCGAGCAGCTGGTCAAAGGTGCGGTTATCCAGGCGAGGCAGTGGTAACGGCATATTAGTTTGCTCCTAACACCATTCTCAATTCATGCTTGCCCGCGGCGGGCAGGGCGTTTCGTTCCAGGGCCACGCTGTCGGCAAAGACCTGGTCTTCCACCGCCAGGCGGATATCGCTGGCATAATCGACGCCTTCGATGTTCTCGATCAGGCGCGCCAGCTGCGAAAGATGCACACTCTGCCCAAAACTCCAGCCGCGCCCATCCGGGCCGCCGCTCAGAGGGTGCAGGAAGGCGTCGATGGCCCCGCGCAGGCGCGCTTCCACCAGGGCAGCCTCACCCGCTGTGCGCGGCGTAACCACCGCCCAGACACTGATCGGGGTGTACTTCGGCCCGACCACGCGCACTTTGCCAGAGACGCTGGCCGGTACGCGCGCAGCCAGGTATTCGCGCACGCGGCGCCCAAAACCGGCTGAGGGCTGAGGCTGGGCATCCGGACTGGCGGGCGCAACGATCAAGGTGATCCAGCCGCGTTGGGCCAACCCATCCGGACCGGTGACCGGCAGGCAGCGCACCCTGGCGACATCCGGCGAGGCCTGGCGCGCCAACCACTCGCAGTCCTGCACTGAGACAGCCTGGTCGTGATGGCGCAAACGCTGCGGGCCGCGTTGCTTGATCATCCCAACGCTTTCCACTTCCGCGCCGCCCGAGGCCGGCAGCGGGTTGCTGACCGATTGTATAAAGGGCACCACCATGCGCAGTTCCTTGATGGCGCCAGCCGGAACATTGCCGTAAATTCCGCCTCCGCTGCTGTAGGTCAGCACGATGTGGCTGCCGGATGGCGGCATGCCGCCCAGGCGCAGCAGGCCGGTGGCGCGTTCAAGCGTGTAATGCCTGTCACCAGGATGCGAATCATACAGATGGCCGCGCTCGTGCCAGGTCACCCAGGCTGCCGTGATCTGGCTGCTGGCCGGGTCACGTTCAAAACGCAGATCGCCTTCGGGGACGCCGCCCAGAACTGTGCGCCACCCTTCGCCGCGCCCATGCCACTCCTGCACTTCCAGCTTAGTCTCCGCGATAACCGGCGCGCGCTGCAGGTTAAAGGTTTGGCCGGGGTTGCCATCGCTCAAGCCTAATTCCTCGGCGGCCGGTGCGACACGCTCTTCCGCCCAGGCGGCGTTAAACCAGACACCGGCAACCGGCAGGCTGGTAAAGGATTCGCCCGGTTTGAGGCGCGCCCGCACCTGGTACAGCTCGCCACCCAAACCCTGGACAGCCACTGCATCTGGCTGCCCGATGAACTGGATCATGCCGCTCTGCCGGAAGCCGCCGGTTTCATCCAACACACCCAGGTCAGCCCAGCCCTGCGCGCTGCGGTACTCCCAGGTGAAGGGCGAACCTTTGACCTGGCTGGCTGGCTGATCAGGGCTGTACTCATCCGGCACAGCCAGGAACAGGCTCACCAGCCCTTCAGGCAGGGCGCGGTCAAAACCGAAATGCACAGCCGGCTGCAAATCATCCACCGGCACAAACGGCGCAAAGGAGCGATCCTGCCAACGGCTGTCTGCGGTGTGATCTTCAAAATGGAAATCGTTGTTTGCCAGGCAGTGATCGAGCAGCATGCTGTTAGCCATATAGGTAAATGCGATACTGATCTTTGCGACCACCGGCGGCTGGATGGTTCCAGGCACCAGGCCTGGCGCGATCACAACCCCATCCTTGAAATTGACCTGTCCAGGTATCGCTTCCGCCAGCAGCAGCTTGTCGGTGCCCTTGCGCCCGGAAATAATTGTCTCAACCCGGCTGGCATCTTTGATCAACAGACCGTATTCACCGCCCATATAGCCGCTGTTACTCTCAACAGTCAGCGTCTTGCGGTCATGCGAGACGTCCAGGATGGTTTTCTCGGCGACAACACTGAGATTGGTTGTGGGCGGGACGCCAAAATTGCCCTGGACGACGCGCGCGCGCAGCCAGAAATTCTTTTTGTCATTGACCTTGCCTTCGGCCCAATCGCGCGGGCAGTTAAAGGATAGCGTGATTGGGTCTCCAGGTTCGCTGTCAAAATTGAATTCACTCCCCGCGCTGGACTGCACCGTGATTGGGCCCCAACCCGCGCCGGTGGAATATTCCCACTGCAGCTTGAACGGCGCAGAACCAGTGCCGGAAGGTTTCACCAGGCCCTTGCTGGAAAGCGTCATCGCCAACAGCACGGCGGCACCTTTGCGAGAGAAAACTTCCTTGCAGCCCAGGTAAAAAGTGGGATGCGGGCCTGGCTGCTGCCCAAACGGGTAAAAATTCTTGGAAGTATCCAGCGGTCCCTGGTCCATGCTGGCTGCCTCGGGCGAGATCCCCATCCGGCTGAAACCCACTTTAACGCGGATATCGTTCACCAGCGGTACGCTGCGCTCGCCATCAATCCCATCCTGGCGCAGCGGCGAAGCCAGCCTGCCGCGCAGCCAGTAGCTTTTATGGCCGGCGATGGTCTCCTGTTTGGCGGGTGGTCCTTTTACACGCCGCAGCGTGATCACGCCGTCCTGGCGCAGGCCGTTCGTGCTGTCATCCTCGGGCGTGGAGTCCAGCGGGCTCCAGCCGTTGTCGGAAAGATATTCCCACTGCGTCATCAAACCCCGGCTGGCGGGCCGCACCAGGCTGAGGGTCAGTTCCACAACAATGTTGTCGCCTGTCAGGTTGAACAGCTCATCATGCCCCAGGTAAATGGAGTGTTCGGTCAAATCCATGCCCTGGAAGAGCGTAAAACCACCGGTCAGGCTGGCGCTGTGATTGGCGTATTCATCGTCGGCCGGGTGAATGCTGTAGAGTGTCGTCAGCTTTGCACGCGCCAGGGTCAGGGTCTGGCTGGTGGAAAAAAGCGCCTCTGCCGGCGAGGCAGAACCACCGCCAACGCGCTGTGCAGCCACCGCCGCCACCCGGCAGCCAACCGGAAGGGTCACATCCGAGGAGGCGTTATCCATCAACGTGAAGACCAATGGGGCGCGCGCCGCCTGGGCCGGCAGCAAATGCATCCCAAGCATATCCAGAAAGGTCATCAGGCTGCGGCCCGGCAGCTGGTTCAGGCCGTCCGCGTAAATCTCCATGTAGCGGGCGAAAATCCGCATCACGGCCTTCGCGCTGGAACCATCCTGAGGCATCCAGTTGGGAACATAAGCGGGTATTTTCTGGTACAGGCTGTTCAATAACTCGGCGTAGTCACGCGTATCGATGATCGGCTCGGGGAGGCTCACGGCTGGCCCTCCTGTAAATAAAACGGATAGACCAGGTTATAAAAGGTATTGGTAGTACGCACGCGGTAGCCGATATCGATCATCAATTTGCCGAGCGGCGGGTCGGCGGTCACCTTGACGGTGATGCCGTCGATGCGCGGTTCCCACAAGGTCAGGGCCTGCTCCACCTGGTGGCGCGCCAGCGACATGGTGGTGGTGTTGATCGGCTCAAATGCCAGCGCGCGCAGCCCGGCGCCAAAATCCGGGCGCATGACACGCTCGCCGTGATCGGTTTGCAGGATCAACAGCAGCGCCTGGCGAATATCTTCCTCGTAGGAAACATGCGCCACATCCGCGCCATCCTGGTCGGGTTGGATTGGAAAACCCCAGCCAACACCCAAAAATGCCTTGCTCGACTTTGAACTATATTTATCCATGCGCGCTAGCCTCCGATAATGACCTTGACGCACCCGGCAGCAATGGCATTGGGCGGTCCAGCCTCGACGATCGTGTCACCCTGGCGGGCAGCCGGGAAACCATTGATAAACACCTTGGTGCTGCCCACCGCAACCTTTCCGCCGACATGCGGCTTCGGCCCATCGGACAGCGGGCAAACATGCGTGTCAATCCCGGCGCGCCAGGCCGGCATCCCGCCAATCAGCACCGTGGCGCTGCCTGTTCCCGGGGAAAGCGGTTTTCCATGACTGGTTGCATCTCCTAATCGCGCTGCAGCTGGCATATTTTCTTCTCCTTAATCCAGGTCATCCGATCATGATCATGGCACCGCTGAGCGTGCACAGGCTTCCGCCATCCAGGGTGGCTTTGCCCGTGCCGCTCAAATTCAGCAGGCCATCAGCCTTGATATCGACAGTCGTACCCTGCAGGGTCAGCGTCCCGGCGCTCTTGATGGTGATGCCGTTCAATCCGATCTGGATAGACGCGGAGCCCAGGCTCATCTCGATCTTTTCAGCGCTAAGCTCCACCTGCCCGCCTGCGGCATGCATGACAGTGATCTTTTGTTCAGCATCATCAAACTCCAGCTTGTGACCGGCAGGCGTCTGGAGGATGCGCTTGTTACGCGGGTCGAGCGCTCCGACTGCCGGTGGAACATTCTTATCGCTCCACAGGCTGCCAACCACATACGGCTCGCTGATATCGCCATGATTGAAGGCCACCAGCACCTCATCACCCACCTGCGGGATGAAATACGCGCCGTAGCTCATACCGGCCATCGGCAGCGCCACGCGCGCCCATGGTTCGTAGCCTTCCATCCACGGCAGGCGTAGCTGCACCCGTCCCGCATTGGTGCTGTCCATGTTATCGATCACCAACGCCAGGGCCACGCCGTAGATGCGCTTTTCTTCCGGCGCTTCAAACATCGAAGCAATGTCGATCCAACTATCGCTCATATTTGTTCCTTTTCGAAATAATATGAGTGATGGCATGTCAATGCGCTCGCCCGATTTGCACCATCGTCCTGATTCGCTTTCGGGAAGCAAATCGTTCCTGCTCTAATCATGTTCATCCTGAAATCCTTAAAATCATGGTTAAGACAATCGCAAATCGTCAATCTAAAATCTAAAATACTCATGATGCCTGCAGCTGCGGAACCAGTTTCACGGCGCCCTGGTCCGGCATGGGAATATTTTCAAACCAGATCTCCTTGCGCACCTCGAAGGTGGTGCGGTAGCCGCTCGAATCCAGCGTATGCGTTGCCGATGTGACGCGATACAGCCCGCCGAACTGTTCACCCAGCCCTTCCAGGCGCAGCACCGTTCCGGCCTGGATACGTGGATCGCCCAAAGTGCTGCCCGAACCGGTCAGACGCTGATTTAATTTGGCAAGCAGCTTGCTCAACAGGTAGCGCGGCGCGGAAGATGGCCCCAGCGGCTGGTCTGCCAGCTTCATGTCGGGTTTTTTTACCGCGCTGGCCGCGTTCGCGGACTTGGACCCGCCGAAGCCGGGTGAAATGCTGAAGTTGAGCGTTTTACGATCCCAGTCATACGAGGCAGTCGCCGTAAACTCAGTCTGGGTGCTCGAGATCCATAATTTGGTTGAAATACTGAAGATATCGCCCACTTTGGTGATGCGCGGAGTGAAATCGATCAGTGACTTTCCATATTTCAGCGTGACGATCGAGTCAAGGTGCTCAGCCAGCGACAGGAAACGCATCTGGTAACCGCCCAGGGGCCCGTTGTAATCCATCACCATTTCCCAGCCGTTTTCATGCGAAATACGCTTGAGGAAATCCATGTTGCTCTCGCTGGCCTGCTTGCGGATCAGGGCCTGCATCAAGGTCGGGTCGTTCAATTTAAGCGCCACCGCTGTCTCAACTCCGCCCACCAGCACGGAAATTGCGGCGCTGATCGGGTCAAAAATGGGGATGAGTTTATTGGCGCCAGCCACCAGCGAAACCACCGCGGCATCCGGCATGGGCACATTGCCATACTTCGGCACTGGCAGCGCAAACCAGCGCACCTGTGTGCCCTCCTGCAGGTGCTGGCGGCGATCCTGGGCTGCCAGGCTCAACATGGGCACACCGCTGGCGGGAAATGTGGGCGATTGGCTGACGATCTCGCCGATAAAGATCTTTTTCAGCGGGTCGGGTGAATAGCCCACTGAAAGCGCCAGCGGATTATCCAGGGCCAGCAGCTTGTGATCCAGCCAGCGCAGGTGGTCGTTGACCAGCGAAATCTCCACCCGGTCAGCGCCTTCCAGACCAGTCTGATATTGCAGGCTGGCGACTGAGGCGCGCAGATCCGCCGGAACAGGCTGTCCGTTGATCTCCAGCAGGAAGGCAGGCGCATAGCGCGGGTTGGCCATCAGGAATACACCTCGCCCGTCTCCGGGTCGCGATACGGCAAATGCGGTACGATCAACTGCCCGCCCACCGGCAGCACACGCGGGTCATCGATGCCGTTGCGCAGGGCAATCGCCCGCCACAGGCGCGGATTGCCGTAGCTGCGCGCCGCAATCGCGCTGAGGGTATCCCCCAGGCTGACGGTGTAGATCTTGGAATAATCCACCGTCTCGCGCTTGACTTCCTTGGCTTCCAGTTCGGCATTGATGAATTCGTGAAAGCTGACCTGCAGG
>CAIMZS010000025.1 GCA_903846015.1 uncultured Anaerolineae bacterium
AAGGCCAACGACTACCAGAAAGCCACCCTGTACAGCACGCTTTCACCCTGTGATATGTGCAGCGGGGCGGCCCTGCTCTATAAAATCCCCCGGATCGTGATCGGTGAGAACCGGACCTTCCAGGGACCGGAAGATTATGTCCGTTCACGCGGAGTAGAACTCACCATTCTGGATGACACGCAGTGTATAGCGCTGATGGCGAATTTTATTAAGCAAAATCCCGGCCTCTGGAATGAGGACATCGGTGAAGAGGATCAAAGGAGGTAATCGTGCTGAAGAAAACAGGTGTTGCAAATTGGGTTGAAATGCAGGCGGAAATCGTGGCAGCGGAAGTGAAAAAATCAGGCTCCAAATATCAGGTTGCCGTTCAATATACCTACATCCAGGATGGTGACCGGCAGACTGCTGAATATCTGAGCCGTGAAATGGCTTGCGAGGCTGACGCGCAAGCCTATGCTGAATTTTCGTTGAAAATGATCTGCCCCTGATAAGGATCCACACCATGTTTATCTTCGTGTTGTTTATAACCCTGGCACTGCTGGCCTGGCTGATCATTAAACCGGGCTGGCTGCCTGCGCCACCCGAGAATGCATACCAGGAAAGATTCTCCCTGCAGTTTGATCGGTTGAAGCAAAAATCCGGCGTTTGGTTCAGGCAGGTCAAACCATTTTGGAAAAAGAAGGACAACCTGGGTTTGCAGTTGAAAACATGGGCGTCGAATGAAGAATTAACAGCCTGGCAGCAGTCGGAAGAGCTGACTGAATTGCGAGGTTGGATCGTCAGCCTGACGGATGCGGAAGCCGGCGCACTGGCCCAGGAACTTTCCAACTTCTGCTGGAAGCAGGGCGTCAATATCATCTGGCTTCTGGAAGACAGCGGCAGCCTCGAGATGCAGACTGCGCTTACTTCTCTGGTTCGACACTACTGCCTGGCCGTCCGCGAACGGATCAGCTCGCGCCCGGCGGCCTGCCTGCGCGCGTGGTCGGCAGCCCCGCTCGCAAAGGAAAACCGCGGATTTGGCAACCTGCTTTATATTGGTCTGGTGGAGGCCGGTCTGATTCGAATCCCGCCCGCGCTGCTGTTGGCGCCTGAGAAACGGCGCCTTGAGCATCAAATCAGCGCCATTAAAAGCCTGCTCGAGAAAGACCCTGAAGGGCTGCTGCCCTATGCAGAGCAGGCCATCGAAACCCGTAAGGCTCAAACCCTGGAGAAAGTATTCAGGTCGCCATTGCCCAGCCGATAAAACCGGATGGGTCAGCCAAAAAAACAGCCTACTAACTCAATAGGAACAACCAATGCGAAAAATAAATCAATATCTGAGAATGAGTTCTCAACCCGGGTTGCGGATTCGCACCGGGCTGAGAGCCGGCAACACCGATCCATGCGCGGATAATGTTTACACGTGCTGTAATGGTTCACAACCATGTAAAGACTGCGTGGGTGAATGTGTAGAAGCAAACAGCGGCTGGGATCCTCAGCAAGGGGCAGAATACGTCTGCGCTAAAAACCACAAATGCTATGATCAAAAGTAATCCATTCCATCATCCAGCGCCGGACGATAGAATTTTCGTTTCTACTCACGGGTAATTAGTTCTGTGTGAAAAGATTGTGCCAGGGACAATTGCTGTGGTTTTTATGGAGTTTTGCCGGGATGTACCATCCTGGCAAAACTCCACTTGCGTGGAAAACAACTGATTGGCTAGCGTCCGTGCGATTTGGATGTGTTTTTCAGAGATGCACCCATGTCATATTTTTATATAGCTGTCATTCCCGCGTAAGGGATTCGGCCAGGCGGCCCTCTTCCATTCGCAAATGCCGCCAGTCGGCAGAAGCCCACATCCCGGTGCGCACCTGTTCTTCTGCCTTTAATAGATCGGCGTAACGTGAACCGGGTGTCTCAAGCAGTTCGCCGGGGGCCGCATCCTCAATCACATGCCCGTTTTCTATCACCAGCACGCGGTTGAAATCCTGGGTTTCGCCCACGTCATGGGTCACGCAAATCAGGGTGGCGTCCTTCCAGAATTGGCGGGCCTTGATCAGCAAGCGGCGCCTTTGGGCGCGATCCAGACCGCGGAAAGGTTCGTCCAAAATCACCAGCCGGACGCCATCGCGGTTCATGGCGCGCGCCAGGCGCACCCGTTGTCCCTCACCGCCTGAGACCAGCCCGCCGCCTTCGCCCAGTTTGGTTTGCAGCCCATTGTCCAAGCGCTCCAGCAGGCTGTACAGATCGGCATCTTCCAAGAGCAGTCCATGCTTGCCTGAGCCGCTCAGGTCGTTCCCATAGGTCAGGTTTTCGAGCAGGGTTTTATTCCAGATTTGAACTTCAGGATCGACCCAGGCGGTTTCACGCCGCATCTGTATCAACGTTTCGCCATCCAGGGTCTTGCCATCCACCCGGCATTCCCCACTGGCAGGTTTGTGCCAGCCAAGCAGGATGCCGACCAGTGAAGATTTCCCGGCGCCGGATGGGCCTACTACTGCCAGGTGTTCCCCGGGGGCCAGCGAAATATCGACGTCTTCCAGGATGGTATGCCCGCCTGCCACCAGGCTGACCTGCCGCATTTCAATCTTGACCCCGGTCGCAGGCGCGGGTTCCGGGTTTGGATCGCTCTGGATAACCGGGCCAGTTTCTGTTTCGAATTCCGACTTTTCGATTTGGGTGGCCGGGACGGACTTGTTGCCCAAACCCTGGTTTGGCTCCGGGCGGTGCTCGTTTTCCTCGGCGGCTTCCAGCGGTTCCAGAATGCGCAGCAGGCTGTTGCGCATCAGCGGGTATTGTTGGATGAAACTGACGATGGCCTGCCCGTGGATCGGCAGGTTCAAGGTCCAATAGAATAAAAGCAGACCGCCGCCGGCTGGGCCGCCGCCGCGGATGTAATCAAAGCCGACCCAGGCTGAGAAGATTGTATATAACACGGCTGACATGCCCTGCACGCTCAACCCGGTTTTGATCATGTCAGAATTGGAGCGCATCCACTCCGTCAGCAAGCCTTCATGCTCACGCCGGAAGGCTCGTTCGGCGCCGTGTGTGCGCAGCGGCAGCAACCCTTGCAGCGCGTCCAGGTAAAAACGGCTCAGCGCCCCGGCATGCGTGCGCAAGCGCAAGTCATTTTCTTCCAGGATGTTGTGCGAGCCCCAGCCGAAGGCTGCAAATGCGATCATGGCTCCCAGGGCCAGCCAGATTGAGTGAGGCTGCAGCCAGACCACACCGGTGGCGGTCAGCGCCAGGTTGAAAATTGAAAGCAGGAACCCGACCGCCAGCCCGGGCAGGTTGCGGAGCGATCTCAACCCGTGCGCGCGGTTGGTCATGTCTGAGGTCAGGCGGCTGTGAAAATAACGGTCACTCAAGAGCGGGATTTTCTTTAAAAATGCGACTCTCAGGCGGGTTTCCAGGCGGCGGCCGACCCGCTGCGTGGCTGCGCTGAGCGGGAATTCCAACAGGAACAGCGCAAACAGGAAGATGAACAGGGCTGCCAGGGCATAGACCCGCTGATCCATTTCTGCAAAAATATATTGGAAGCGGAATAGACCCTGGAATAAAAAGGCCTGCAGCGCCACGCTGGCGGCCGAGATGAGAAAGGCTCCCATCAGGATCGAGGGCACCAGCCAGCCAGCCATCCTGGCGCAAAGACTCCCAGATCGTCTTCTCAATATTCGTGCGCGGTTCGTTCAGGATGGCCGCAAGTTCGGGAGCGAGTTCTTCTGTTTCTTCTTCCGGGTTTTCGGATTCTGAGGTTGATTTTTCAAGCAGCCCGTTGACCTTGATCAAGACCGCCCCGTGCAGGTTGAGCTGCAGGTCATCTGTGCCGAGCGTGGTCTCGAGCGGGGTGACCGACCAGTAACCGGTTGGGATCACAAAGCTGGTGGTGGGTGGATCCTGCCCGGGTTGGTCTGGATTGGCAGCCGATGTATTGGCTCGAAAGAGCGCCAGGATCAATGCCCCGCAATGTTTCCCGGGTTCAAGTGCCTTGGTTTTGACCAGTGAATCCACCAGGCGAACGGCGGCATCCAGCGCGGCCAGCCCGCTCCAATCCGGGATGGCGGTTGCTTCGGTCTCAATTTCAGAGATCATGGTTTCAGGAACCTTAAGGAGCGCCATTCGCTTGGCCAGAGGCGCCAAAAAGCCTGGCGTTTCGGCCCAGGCGCGCCAGGATTCCGCTGAAACTGGAAAACTGTGGTTGAAAATATCTTCGATAAATTGTTCTTTTAATACCCAGCGCCGCCCAACGCCCGGATCCATTAATTGGATCCATTTGCCGTATTGGCTCCAGGCTACCACAAAGTGAGTCAGCCCGCTGGGCGTGCGTGTCACAACCAGGGAGGGCAGCGCCCAGAAGCCTTCCAGCAGGACGTGATCCATCGGCAGCATGATCTGCTCGGCGTCCAGCCCGAGCTTGATGGCCAGGTCTTC
>CAIMZS010000026.1 GCA_903846015.1 uncultured Anaerolineae bacterium
GGGTAGAAAACGATGTCGGGTATGTTCAGCGAAACTTCATGGCACCTGTTCTGAAAGTGAATTCATACGAAGAATTGAATCGGAATTTGCACACCGCTTGTCAACAAAACATAAATCGGGTATCTACTCACAGGGTTGCTCGAAATGGAATAAGTTTGATAAGATTGTAGCACGATGACCGAACAAGAGATTCAGAAACTGTGTCGAGAAGAACTAATCTCCATGCTTCTTTCGCAAGCCGGGCTTATAGCGTCTCTGCAGAAGGAGGTGGAAGCATTGAAGATGAAACTGGCCAAGTTGCAAAAGCCACCGACAAATTCTCAGAATTCATCTCAACCGCCATCTCGTGATCAAAAATCTGGGAAGATGGTCAATCGTCCGAAACGCAAGCATGGCCCTGCGGAAGGGCATGAAAAACACGAACGTGAGTTTGTAGCCAATCCAGATCATGTGGTTGATTTGCGAGCAAAATGCTGTAGCGCATGCGAAGCGGATTTGAGTGAGCAAACAGCCAGGTTGGTGGATGTGAACCAAATTTCTGAATTACCACCAGCCAAAGCGGAAGTTATTGAAGTACGTCAATATGCAGTCAACTGCCAGCAATGCGGGCATGAAGAAATCATGGCAGCTCCAGAAGGGCTGGAGATGGATCGTACATTCGGAGAACGACTGGAAGCAACGGTTACATACTATCGGCAAGAACAACACATGAGCTACGAGCGTACCAAAACCAGTATGCTGGCTTTGCATGGCCTAAAGATCAGCGAGGGTGGAATTGATCAAATCATGAAACGCAGCGGAAAGGAAGCAGTGAAAGAAGCCGAAACAATTAAGAATACAATTCGTCAAAGCAAAGTGGTCAACAGTGATGAGACTGGGTCCCGCGTAGATGGGCAAAAGTTCTGGGAGTGGGTATTTTGCACTTCGGAAGCGGTTTTACATGTCATCCGACCAAGCCGCGGAACGAATGTAATCCAGGAAGTGATGGGAACGCACACAGTAGAAGTATGGGGAAGTGATTGTTTACCTTCTCAACTGAAAGCGCCAGCCAAGCTCTTTCAAATTTGTTTGGCGCACCAGGTGCGTAACTTACAAGCGGTTGTCGAATTATATTTCGGTGCTTTTTGGGCTCGGGCAATGCGGGCCCTATTCCGATATGCCACTCACTTGGGTAATCAACGTGACAAAATGACGCTGAACCAATATCAAACCGAGATTCTTCGGATTGAGTGGTTATGTGATCGTCTATTAGCCAGATCTCTCATTCAACCCGAAGCACGTAGATTACAAAGACGCTATCTGAAACATCGAGACCATCTCTTTGTATTCCTTTACCGTGATGATGTTTCTCCAACAAACAATGTCAGTGAACAGGGACTCCGACCATCGGTTATTCATCGGAAAGTTTCTGGTGGTTTCCGCTCGCAATGGGGCGCTGATGCTTATGCTGCACTGGCTTCTGTCATTGATACTGCCGCTTTGAAGGGTACCAATGCCTTCGATGCAATTCAACACTTGCTTGGCAAACCATCATTACCACTCCCATCTACCCCGTGAGTAGATACGTAAATTTAGTATATTTCATATATTTTCAACCTGACACTCTTGACCTGAGCGCGATGGGTGCATTGTTCCAGGTAATCAAAAGCAACAACGAGATAATTACCGGGCGAGAAAATAAATAAATGCAAATAACTGATACATCACCAGTCAATCTAAATGAGTTGATTTACCCTTTTCGCCTCTGCCAATAGAGAATTATCACCGGTGATGCCCGAAAGATAAAGAATCAACTTAGCTCTGGTTGCTCCAACGTAAAAAGAAGCTCGCCCATCCCGAGTAAGTTCGAACTTGTCAACTCCTACAAGAAAGACAATTGGAGCATCGTAACCCTTGGCACCATAAATATTTGTAATAGTGAGTTTGCCGGGTTGAAAAATGTATCGATCCTTGTCTGTTGAATTCCCAAAAGGATGAACATATTCCATCTCCGGAAATTTTGCGCCAATTTTTCTTTTTAATAATTCATAGTCAAAATGTGATTGTCGATCAAAAATTACCAAAATATCTTCCGCACGAACACTATCTTCATCAA
>CAIMZS010000027.1 GCA_903846015.1 uncultured Anaerolineae bacterium
CCCCCAGATTTTATTAAATATATGACAGAATTTATCTAATTTCCTTGACATTTTTCCGCAATTCCGTACAATACTAAATATGATGATTATTTTTCGGGTAAATTTTTGCTTGTGTCCTGGGCGGGGTTCGTAACCACCGCCTCTTCAATTAGAAACCTAAAAGATTAACGACTGAAGAACGGTGACCGAACCCTGCGTATGGCATTTTGCGCATCAGGTTTGCTCGTCGTTTTTTGTTTTCCGAGCGTAAAATGCTTTGTAAAACCACAAACATTATTTTCAAGGAGGCTCCCATGGGAACCCAGATGATTACAGTATCTACAGTATCCAAAGGTTTCTTTGGGTACATCGCAATGATCAGGCAAGATATAAAATCAGCGCTGGAACGCGACCCAGCAGCGCGTTCTTCTCTAGAAATATTATTACTTTATCCAGGCTTGCATGCCGTCTGGATTCATCGAATTTCGCACTGGCTTTGGCTCCACCAGGCAAACCTCGCAGCTCGTTGGATTTCTCAGTTCGCTCGTGGGGTTACTGGTATTGAGATACACCCTGGTGCCACAATTGGCACTGGGTTGTTTATAGACCATGGAATGGGCGTGGTTATCGGTGAAACAGCTGAGTTAGGCGAAGACGTAACCCTTTACCACGGTGTAACACTAGGTGGCACAAGCATCAGCAAGGGGAAGCGTCATCCGACAATTGGTGATCGGGTCACAATAGGCGCTGGGGCAAAAGTGCTTGGCAATATTATCATCGGTGCAGATAGCCGCATTGGAGCAAACGCAGTGGTGGTAAAATCTGTTCCTGAGAACTCAGTGGTAGTGGGAGTTCCAGGTCAGATTGTAAAACGTACCCACCCCCATTTAGCCACTGACGGGCCAGATTTAAACCACACATCCTTACCAGATATTATTGGTGTAACTTTAAAAGAATTGATGACGCGGGTTGACCTACTTGAAGATGAGTTAGAGGGACATGCGATTAAAAAACACCATCACATCCACTTTCCAGAAATAAATGAATCCTGGGAAGGAATCGATTTCGAGATTTAGATGAACAATCGATTAAAATATTTTCGATGAACTTTTGCAAAAATATATCGAATCGGCAGGTATAAATGCAGTCAATTCCACTACTATCTAATTCTGAAGTTAATTCTATTCACAATGCCACCCTGAAAATATTAAATGAAATTGGGGTGGCGATCAATGACCCGCTTGGACGCCAGATTTTAGTCGACTCTGGTGCTCGTATCAAGAATAACCGAGTATTGTTTCCACCTGACCTCGTTGAGAAATGCATTGCTTTATGCCCGAAGACTGTCACTGTTCGAGGGCGTGATGGAGTTAGTCATACCCTTGGGGATGGTCGTTTACGCTTTCATAATCTGGGAGGCGCTCGAGATATTATCGATTATGGCAGCGGCAAAAAAAGGACAGCCGTTTTACAGGACGTGCGCGATGCTGCGCTATTACTAGATTCGCTTGAAAACTGCCACACCATAACTCCTTTTTTTACACCCTGTGAGGTTCCTGGGGAAATAATGTCACTGGCAATGTACAGAAATACCTTACCCTATACGACCAAACCTGTGCATGGCCCTGGGATCCAGTATCCAGACGAAGTAAAATTTGTGTTGGAAATGGCATCGGTAATGGGAATTCCTTCAGAAATCCTGACTTTGGCTGTTTCACCAGTCAGTCCATTGGCAATCCCAGATCACGAAGTCAGGGCTATTATCGAAATTGCCCGGGCAGGTATTGCTTTCGGTCCGCTACCCTGTCCAACTGCCGGCACAACGGCCCCGCTTTCAATTGCCGGTGCGCTTGCCCAACAAAATGCTGAGGTGCTTGCTCCCCTGGTACTTGCCCAAATAGTTAACCCTGGGATCCCCATTTTTTATTGTGGTCGGCTTGCAATGATGGAACCGCGAACTGGAATCTCGGTCTGGGGTGGAGTAGAGTTAGGTTTGGCATCCGCGGGAACCGTGCAAATGGCAAAACATTATGGTTTGCCTGTCAATGTTTATGGGTTTTCAACAAATGCCCACACCCTCGATCTACAAAGTGGTTTTGAAAGGGGTTTAAATGCTGTCATCCCTGCTTTGGCTGGCGCAGACGAGCTGTCTGGAATTGGCGAAATGGAGGCAGGAATCTCAGGATCCTTTGCCCAGATGGTTGCAGACAATGAGTTCGCTGCCAGTATCTTACGAGTGAAACGTGGAATTACAATCGATGAAGAAGCATTGGCAGTAGAAGTAATCTCAACAGTGATAAATGGTACGCATAATTTCCTGGGACAAAAACATACCATGAAGTACCTTAAAGCTGGTGAGGTTTTGTTGACAAAACTGGCTGAGCGAAATACTTGGGAGCAATGGCAGGCCGGAGGAAATAATAATTTCGCAGAAAATGCACAATCAACCGCTGATAAGATTTTCCGTAACCACTTGGTGCCACCTTTGGAAGACAACCAGGAAAAGGAATTGGATTTTATTCTAAATGCCGCAGAAAAAGAGTTGGTAAATCGTGCCCATTAATTATTCCACGTTTGAATTATTGTTGGAGGCAAATGCTCAAAGAAGCGCATGCGATTTTCGAACAACTGGTTTATTGGCGAAGAGATTTTCATGCCCATCCCGAATTGGGTTTTGACGAAAAGCGAACTGCTGAGATAGTTGCCAATGAATTGGAAAACATGGGCTATAAGGTTCGTCGTGGAGTGGGTCGAACAGGTATAGTTGCCGATATAGGAGTGGAAGGTGGACTAACCATTGCCATTCGTGCTGATATGGATGCGTTACCCATCAATGAATCCGAAGATCGTGATTATAAATCCTTGAATGCAGGGATAATGCATGCATGTGGACACGACAGTCACACAGCTATGGCACTTGGCGCTGCATTAATTATTTCCAAAGAAAAATTCCCTGGTCGAGTACGTTTCTTGTTCCAGCCATCGGAGGAAACAGCTGATAAAGAGGGCATTAGCGGAGCTCCACGGATGATTGAAGATGGCGCTTTAAACCAGGTAGATATAATTATCGCTCAACACGTTGATCCGCATTCTCCGGTAGGAACAATTGCCATTTCTTCAGGATCTGTTTCAGGAGGAGTCGACAGTTGGTTTGGTACCATCATAGGGAACGGCGGACACGGAGCTCATCCAGATCAAACAATTGATCCTTTTTATATACTTGGACATGTTATCATCGCTCTTAATGCCATTGTTTCTCGGCGTATCAATCCATTTCAACCTGCAGTTGTAAGTATCGGGACGATACACGGCGGTCTAACGCAAAATGTCATCCCTGATAAAGTGGAGATAACGGGAACTTTTCGATATACGGACCCATTAATCCATCAAATAATCAGAGCTGAAATTCGCCAGGCATTTGAGCTTTCTCGCGTACTTGGGGGAAGTTATGAATTAAGATTCGAGTTTGGGGGTGGTCCAAACGTTAACGATGTCGCTGTTTCTCAATTAATACAAGAAGCAGCGGTAAGCATTTTTGGGAAAAACCAGGTTTTACCGGGAACCCCAACACTTGGCGCAGAGGATTTTGGTGCCTTCACAGAAAAAATCCCTGGTGCGATGTTTACCCTGGGTACGCGTATTGAAGGTGACGAGCGTACTTTACATCATCCAAAGTTTGACATTGATGAACTGGCGATGCCTGTTGGTACAGCGCTTTTAGTCGGCACAGCACTAAAATTTTTACGCGATAATTCTACGCAATAAAAATAAAAGAACTACGCTGTCTGATCTTTAAGGATACCAATAAGCGCCTGCAAACCAAGAATATAAGATCGCCAACCAAATCCGCTTATTTTTCCCCGGCAGACCGCAGAAATCATTGATCTGTGCCTGAATTCTTCCCGCGCGTAGACATTAGAAAGGTGAACTTCTACCACTGGAATTCCAATCGCACTGATGGCATCTCGTAAGGCAACGGATGTATGCGTAAACCCACCAGGATTAATAATCACGCCATCGCTCCATTTGCGCGCGTCATGAAGAGCATCTATCAATTCACCCTCGTGGTTTGATTGTAAAAAACGCACTTCTGCATCCATCTCCCGGCCAAATTCAAAAACTCGTTGATTGATTTCATCAAGAGTAAGATTCCCATAAACACCTGGTTCCCGGGTGCCAAGTAAATTTAAGTTAGGACCATGAAGCATCAATACTTTCATAAAACATTCTCCATATCATCCAGGGTAACACCCACCTTTACATTCCCAATGCTAACAGGTAGTGCAAATTTTAGAATATTGCCCTCCTTTTTCTTGTCCACCTTCATGGCCTGAAGAATCAAATGTTTTTCCATTGTTGGTGGAATTTCTGTTGGTAAACCTATTTTAGAAAGAACCGTTTTTATTTGTTCCGATATTCCTGAATTTTTATCAGCCAATCCAATTTTCTCTGCAAGACGTGCCTCTGCCACCATCCCAATTGACACTGCCTCACCATGTCTAAGGTTGTATTGGCTGACAATCTCAACCGCATGTCCAATAGTATGACCGAAATTTAAGGCAGCGCGAACTCCCTTTTCAAGGGGATCTTGTTCGATTATTCTTATTTTTACTGCCATCGCCTGCCGAACCACGGAATTCAAATCAGCTTTTATAGATTCGAGCCCTTCCGAACAATGCCAGAATAATTCGGGATCAGAAATTACCCCATGTTTGACCACTTCAGCAAGCCCAGAAATAAGTTCCGATTCAGGCAAGGTTTTTAACACATCAGGGTCCGCAAGAACCATTCTAGGTGGATAAAATGCCCCAACTAAATTTTTACCTTCAGGCAGA
>CAIMZS010000028.1 GCA_903846015.1 uncultured Anaerolineae bacterium
AACCTACTCATCGCCAGCTCACAGAATGAACGGTTTCGTTTATCACTCGAATTGGTTGCACAATTTGCTGGTTGCAACCTCCATGTCTGGCTGTAAACGATGACCACAAAAAACATTAGAACTAGAAAAATCCGCCACGATAGCCAGTCCAACATAAGAACTCAGCGCACAAGCAACCCGGCCTGTACCACCACCAGCATCCAACAACGTGCCCATGATTGGAAGGTTTACAATCCTGAGCATCTCCGCCAACCTGGAAAACGGGATGGCGCGGTCATATATTGGGGCCAGGAAGTTAAAGTGATCAAACAAAGTTAAGGCCTCACAATCACAAGACCGCGAAGTTGATCCAAAGTAGTTGGACCAATACCTGGAATCTTTAACAAATCCTCCACACGGGTAAATCGTCCGTTGGTTGTCCTATACTCGACAATCGCCTTAGCTGCGGTTAGCCCGATACCAGGAAGCGCATCAAGCTCCTCCACTGTGGCAGTGTTGATATCGACTTGCTCACCCGCCGGCGGCGTAGGTGTAACCAATATCCCATCTCCCCCGATGGTCAGTATTGGTGTTGGAACACTCACTGCACCCGGAATAACGATCTGGTCACCATCAATCACTTTATCTGCCAGATTTACTTTTGCGATTTCAGCGCTATCTATAAAACCGCCCGCCTGTAATACTGCATCTGCCAACCTGCTATCCAAAGGTAAGCGATAAACACCTGGGCGCTTAACCGCCCCAGTGACATATACAACGATCGGTGCAGGAGTCGGTGAAGGCATAAGTTCAACTGGTTTGCCAACGGGAGCACGGACCGTGAGAAACAACAATCCAGCCATGATCAAACCGATCAAAATGCCCATGACAAGATTAAGAATGCTTTTCATATTTTTCCTCCTACTGGTTGAGAACCATCACCAGCAGTTTATCATTAATAACATGGAGAGAGTTCATCAACCCTCCAATCCGACTGATGCGACGAAAATATTTAGGCAGTTGCTCATCGTTAGCTATACAGAAACCAAATTTCTGATAAAACACTCCCAACTGAGAGCGACATGTCAGGTAAAGCGGTCGCGGCGCACTTTCCAATAATTTCTGGATGATCAAACGAGCAATACCCTGGCCTCGCCAACTTGGTAAAACAGCAATCGAAGCCATCTCTATGCTGCCATCAGAATGAGGTTTTAACTGCCCGCACCCTGCAAACTGCCTGCCAAAGGCTTCCACAACAATGAAACGCCGCCAATCCAGACCGGTGGGATTGATTCCTACTTCATGAATAAGGTTTTTAATCGCAGCGAAGTCCGCTCCAACCGCTTGACGAATGACCAATTCAGCCAAAATAACCTCCCGCAACCAATACCACAAAAGTAAAAATCGCCCAATGAATAAGAAAAGGGTAAACGAAAGATTTCGTCCGCCAGGCAATCCAACCAAAAATAAATCCGCCGAAAATAGTTGAGAGCGTTTCAATTTCCGGTTTGGAGATATGTGCGATCGCAAACGGCACAGCTTGCAACCAAAGGCCTTCTGCGCCAAATTTGCGCACATACGCAAAGGTCATCCAACCTCGAAACAGGAATTCCCAACCAAGCAGATCAAAAAATGTATAAATCGGGAGTATGGGACCAATCAACGGCTGGTAGTATGCGCGCATTGATCCATCCCCACGAACAATCAACCACAAAACCGGTATGATAACAAGTAGCGCCCCGACGGTGATTGCAATCCCAGCCTTCCAGTTACCAATCTGAAAACCATATTCACGTGGATTTTCGCGAAAAACAACTATGATGATGATCAACGGAGTAAAGAGATACAAAATAGTTCGATCAAATGGTTTCCAAAATGTAAAAGAATTATACCGATCAAGGATTAATAAAACTGTGCTGAAAACTATGATAGAAACTATTTTCCAATCAAAACGCAAGCCTTGCTGTTCAAGGAATTTCATACCGAAATTACATTCATCGGATAAATGCTCATTTCAATAATTGTTCCAGCAAAGTGCGCGCCTTGGGCGCATCGGCTTTACCTTGCATCTTTTTCATCACTTGCCCAACGAAAAAACCTATCAGGCCTATTTTCCCATTTTTAAATGCAGCAACCTCGGCTGGGGATTCTGCCAACACTTGTTCAACCACGGTGCGAATGGCGCTGTCATCACTGACCTTAGCCAACCCTTCCGCTTGAACAAGATCAGATGGGGCTCTACCGGTAGCGATCACCTTTTCGAGTAAAGATTTGCCCGTATTGGTATTAACCGTGTTGGTATCCACCAACTTGATGATCTCAGCAAGATAGGCAGGCGTGAGTGATAATTCACCAGCCGTCTTTCCAGTTTCTTTGAGCAAACGTAAAACATCATTCATCAACCAGTTTGAGACGCGCTTGGCATCTCCTTGATATGCTTTTACCGCCGATTCAAAATATTCGGCGAGCGACCGCTCGCTTGTCAGTATCTCGGCATCGTACTCAGGCAGGCTGTACTCGGAAACAAAACGTGCTCTGCATTTCAATGGAAGCTCAGGAAAACCTGCCAGGATCGCTTCCTTCCAGGTGATATCCATATACACGGGCAACAAATCTGGTTCGCGAAAATAGCGATAATCTGCCTCGGTTTCTTTTGAGCGCATTTTCTTCAAACTCTGGGTGTCTTCGTCCCACTCCAGTGTCCAGGCTTGAATCTTATTACCTGACTCATATTCACGCGTTTGCCTGATGATCTCTGTCTCAATCGCTGTGCGGACCGCTTCGATAGAGTTAACATTCTTAATTTCAGTTTTGGTATTCAACAATATCTCGCCTTTTACCCTCAACGAAACATTGGCATCGCAACGCAAGTGACCTTTCTCCATATCCGCTTCTGAAACGCCAAGCCAACGTAATAATTGGCGCAGACGCGTAAGATAATTGGCAGCTTCATCGGCAGAGCGCAAGTCTGGACCAGTGACCATTTCAACCAGAGGTACGCCGCAGCGGTTGAAGTCGATCAAACGGCGGCCCAATTCGTTGCGTGTCTTCCCAGCATCTTCTTCCAGGTGCAGTTTCCAGATGGTGACCCGGCGAATAGAACCATCTGCCTGTGGCACATCCATATAACCACCCTTTGCCAGAGATTTATCGTATTGGGTAACCTGGTAGCCTTTAGGAAGATCAGGATAAAAATAATTCTTACGATCAAAAAATGAAATCGGCTGAATTTCCGAATTCATGGCTGCAGCAAGCAAAACACCTTTTTCGACTACTCGCTTGTTCAATACAGGCAAAACACCAGGCATTCCGGAACAAACAGGACAGATATTGGTATTCGGTTCATCATACCAAGAATCAGCCTTGCATGAACAGAATATCTTTGTCTGTGTATTGAGTTGGATATGGGTTTCAAGACCAATAATGGCTTCGTATTCAGGCATTGAAAATTCCTCTGTGCTGAGAAAGTTAGGAAATCAGTCGACTTCCGGTATTATACCCAATCTGGGAACGAATGAATAAAACAAAACGGACTGTTGTCAGCACAGTCCGTTTTGTTACTACTTCCCGTCTTCATCCCCGGCCTGAGCTGTCAAGCGCTGTGCGAATAATATTGGAATGGTCGTAATCAAAACTACCAACATCGCGGCAACGTTGGTCAGCGGGCGATCGCGAGGTTTTAACATTTGCCCAAGGATCCAGATCGGGAGTGTTTCCTGTTGGCCGGCAGTGAAAGTGGTCACAATAACCTCATCGAAGGAGAGCGCAAAAGCCAGGATTCCGCCTGCCAGCAGTGCCGTTCCAATATTAGGCAGAACAATATGCCAAAACGTTTGGAAAGAGTTCGCACCCAGATCCATTGAAGCTTCAACCATCGAACCACCGGTACGCCGGAAACGCGCCAACACATTGTTATAGACTGTCACAACACAAAAAGTGGCATGGCCTATAACGATCGTCCAGAAAGAAAACGGGATTCCAAGCCCGGCAATGGCTGAACGCAAAGCAATACCGGTAACAATACCCGGTAACGCAATAGGCAGCACCAGCAGGAAGGAAATGGCCTCGCGCCCAAAAAACTCTGAACGATATACCGCAGCAGCAGCCATAGTTCCAAGTATCAACGCCAACGATGTGGCGATCAGGGCAACCTCAATCGATAAAATCAGGGCATTGAATAGGTCTGGATTAACAATTGCCTGTGGGATCCATTTCAAGGTAAGTCCGGGAGGTGGAAAAGTGTAGGCAGAATCTTCAACATTAAATGCATATAAAAAAATCAACAGGATCGGAAAATGCAAAAATAGAAGGACAGCCGCCGCAGAAGCCTTTAGCCACCATGAAGCCTGTTCGCCACCATCGTTGGGTGTTCGTTTTAATTTAGAGAGCATCAAACGCTCCCCACTTTCGTGCGATTAATAGATAGGAGATCATGATGACAATGGGGCCCATGGTAAAGGCCGCTGCCAACGGAATATTTCCAGATGTGCCTTGAAATGATAAAACTGCCTTTCCGATATAATAGCTGGAATTACCAAACATGGATGGCACAATGAAATCCCCCAGCGATAAAGAAAAAGTAAAAATAGACCCAGCGATCACTCCCGGAAACGATAATGGCAGCAGAACTGTCCAAAATGTTTGAGCGGGATTCGCGCCCAGGTCACCTGAAGCCTCTAATAAGGATTTTGGTACTCGCTCCAGGGCTGTCTGAATAGGCAGGATCATATAGGGTAGCCAAATATAGACAAAAACCAGGAAGACCCCCGTTGTCGAAACTGAGAGCGATGGTCCGCCCACACCTGGCAGCCTTAAGTACCAATCGAGTATGCCTTCCAGCCTGAGCGCATGAGCGAACCAGGAAACGATACCTTCCTGCGCCAGGATCAACTTCCAAGAGTAAACACGCACGAGGTAACTCGACCAAAGCGGCAAAGTCACAAGAATGTACAGAGTGCTTTTCCAGCGACGGGAAGCAAAACGAGCAATGTAATAAGCCAATGGAAAAGCGATTACTGCCGATGCCAATGTTACCAACGCTGCCATCACCGTTGTTCGAAAAAAGATATCCAGGCTGGCTGGCTCGAATAACTGGGCGTAGGTTCGCAGCGAAAATTGGGTGACCACCTTGCCCGTAAAATCATCCAAATAAAAAAAACTATTTACCAATAAGCTAAGCAACGAACCCAAATACACCACCGCAAACCACGTCAGTGGTGGAAACAATAAAAGTAACAGACTCAACATTGGTCGCCGATAAATATAAGTGGAGATTCGGTTAAGCATCCGCTCCCCCCAGCATGCGCACATGCTCCTTTTTCCACAATAAACGCACATTTTGTCCGCGTAATTTGGTCACATCCATTGAAGTGGTTTTTAAATTTTGTTCCACAACCACCAGATCGCCGCCATCACCCAATTCCACCAGATATCGCGTATAAAGGCCAAGATAGATAACATCGCGTACCTTGCCATCCGCGGCGAACTCATCGGCAGCCTGCCCAATATCTGGCGCGGCTATATGAATCTTTTCTGGACGGATGGAAAACATTTGTTCAATCCCGATAATACGCCTGGCCATCGCCCCTTTTACCAGGTTTGAAACTCCCACAAAACCAGCAACAAACGTTGTCGATGGATGTTCATATATTTCCGCCGGGGAACCAATCTGTTCAATTTTACCGAGGTTAAAAACGGCAATCCGATCACTCATCGTAAGCGCTTCTTCCTGATCATGAGTGACAAAAATAAAAGTGATACCAACGCTTTTTTGAATGGACTTGAGTTCCACTTGCATTTGTTGGCGCAATTTTAAGTCAAGCGCACCAAGCGGCTCATCCAACAACAAAACCTTTGGGTGATTGACCAATGCTCTAGCCAGCGCTACACGTTGACGCTGTCCGCCAGAAAGTTGTGCAGGCTTCCGATCCGCAAATCCCGAAAGCCGTACCAGTTCCAGCATTTCATCAACCAGTTTTTTCCTTTCCACAGAACGCACTTTTTTGATCATCAATCCATAACCAATATTCTCGCCTACGGTCATGTGTGGAAAAAGTGCATAGTCCTGAAAAACGGTATTAACAGGGCGCTCATAAGGGGGTAGCTGCGAAACATCCTGTCCATATAAATAGATCTGACCAATTGTGGGCCGATCAAAACCAGCGATCATGCGTAAGCAAGTTGTTTTTCCTGAACCGGAAGGACCGAGCATAGAGAAAAATTCCCCATCGCGGATTTCCAGATCAAGCGCATCAACAGCTTTGACCGTTCCAAAATGACGGCTGACCAATTTAAATTGAACTGCAGGATTATCACTCATCGTGGGAAAAACTCTCTTCTTTTGTCATGCAACAATCCAACCGCGCCAGCTTCCTGACGCGGTTGGATGATCAATACATTCAAATTACTTGCCACCAATAACTGCGACGTAAGCCTTTACCCATTCACTATAAGGGATACAAGTTTTATTGCCGTCACCGCAATCTGCCGTGGGGGTCTTCCAAAAGGCAATTTTGTCGAAATTATCTGAACCGTTGGTTTTGCAGCCTTCAGCACCAAGCAGTTCATTACCACTACAAGCGGCCGGTACAGCCGGAATAGAACCGAACCACGAAGCTACATCACCCTGCACCTTGGGCTGGATCGAGTGCTCGAGCCAAAGATATGCGCAATTGGGGTGGGGTGCCTTTGAATTCATCATAGTTGTATCCGCCCAACCAGTGGCACCTTCTTGCGGAAACGTGCTGGCGATTGGCTGGCCATTAGCGATCAACAGACCTACCTGATAAGGCCAGGACGACGAAGCAATAATGCCTTCGGTCGTGAAATCCTCTATCTGGGTGGTAGCATCATGCCAATATTTTGGAACCAATTTGCGCTGTTGACGTAACAACTCAACAGCTGCATCAAACTGAGCCTGGGTTAGTTCATAAGGATCCTTAATCCCCAATTCGGGCTTTGTCGCCTTGAGGTATAGTGCTGCATCGGCCAGGTAAATGGGATTATCAGGCGCCTGCACTCGTCCAGAATTGGTTTTACCATCAGGCAGATTCTGTTCCGCAAACACCACATTCCAGCTTTTGGGAGCTTCGGGGAAAACTTTGGTGTTATACATCAATACATTCGGCCCCCATTGATATGGAACACCATAGTGAACACCATTGACGGTATGCCAGGGCGCATTCTGTAGGCGCGCATCAACAGTCTTCCAAGAAGGGATTAAATCAATGTTGATCGGCTGAACCGTCCCGCCCGCTATCAACCGCAAGCTGGCATCCCCAGAGGCCGTCACTAGATCAAAACCACCTTGATTCATAAGAGTTACCATTTCATCGGATGTGGCTGCATCCTTGACCGTAACCTTGCAGCCAGTATCAGCCACAAACTGGGTAACCCAGTCATAATTTTTATCGTTTGCACCACTCTCAACATAACCAACCCAATCAACAATGGCGACCTCGCCTTCACCCTTGCCAATTTCGGTCTTCACCGCGCTGGTCACAGCACCTGCTCCGCCGCAGGCGGTCAAGACAAGACTTGTTATTACCAGCAAAACGAAAAGTGTTAAATACCAATTCTTCTTCATACCTTCTCCTCACTTTGATGTCCAACCTGCCACCGGATTTTCGGAACACGATAAAGAATTTCACCTAAAAGTGGAATTTATGCCTCCTTTGACCAATCCAATACTTCATGAATGAGAATAAACTATGCATCAAAACCACTTCCAGCGCCACCCGCCGATAATAAAGATTATATAGCTTTTTTGCCGATAATGTCAATAATTACGGGAGTTATTGTCCGTTTCGGAAAACAAAGATCAGCAACATCCTTGATGCCGCTGATCTTTTGAAGTCTATCCGACCTGGAGTGTACCTATTTCCAATCCAGCATTTATTATGCAGACGCCATGCCTGCAATAGTCCGAAAGGCCGAATAGGCTGTATCCATATCCGGTAATTCAATCGACACCCGCGAGCCGTCTCGCTGGGTACCTGGCATGCGCATGGCGCGATCCGCCATATCAGATGTCACCAGATCGACTGTTAGCAAGACAGGCGTATCTACAACGAATGGCCCAGGTGAAATTCCACGCTTTAGATTCTGGACTGCCCTCTGTGCAGAATCAGCAATAATCTTTTGGGATACTTGAGGGGATAGACACTCTGCAGAATAACGGCTGGTAGCTTGCTTTACGACCGCCATCTCCATCTCACCCAATAATTCAATCGTCTGCGCACATGCCGTTTGATCCCCGCTTACCATAATGACTGGTACACCATAATACCCGGCCAAAGCCCCATTAAGCCCGAATTCTCCCACCAGAACATCATTTAACCACACATCGGCAATACATTTGCTCGACCATGTATGATCACAAACAGCCATTGGCGTACCCTGGCGAGCATGGTAACCGATAAATATTACTCCATTCACGGTTTCATCGATACCCTGCATCATTGCATGTGGCGCAGCATTGCTCGAATTCAACCGCGCGCGCGGATCAATTTCTTCGATCAAGATATTGGTACCACTCCCATGCCCATCAGCCACAATAACTTCGGTTGCACCGCCATCAAAAGCCCCTTTTATAGCAGCATTGACATCCTGGGTCATCAGCTTACGAAAACGCGGATATTCGAAATGTCCCGCGGTTACTTGATCCCAATTTACAACACCAGTGATACCTTCCATATCTGATGCAATTAATATCTTCATACCAGCTCCTTTTGGTTGTTATACTCTCGTCTTTGGCGAAAATCAATCCAACCTGATTATAAAATCATCCATGGTAGCAAAACGCCCGTAGAGAAAAAAACCGCAGTCGCTCGTTTTATTTCAGAACCGGTGGCATCTTCTGACGCCAGGGCTCACGATCTGTTGCCAGTTCGAATGCACGCCCTGCACGAAAAAGCAGGTCTTCACGGAAATCTGGCCCAAAGAAATGCACACCCACTGGCATATTATCTTGGTCAAACCCAGCGGGGATGGAAATACCCGGGATACCGGCATGATTTCCCGTGACAACCAGCTGGTCTGCGTATTGCATCAATACAGAGTCACCAAAAATTCCACCAATCTTGAAAGCTGCACTAGAGGTTGATGGGGTCAGCAACATATCCACATTTTTGAACGCTTCGTCAAAATCCATCCGGATCAACGAGCGCACCCGCAATGCGCGGTTGTAATATTGTTCACTGTACTGCGCAGCAGATACATACATTCCCATCAAAACCCGCAGTTTGGGCTGCAAACCGAAACCCTGGGCGCGGGATTTTCGATACATGGAGCGCAAATCACTGACATGGTCCGGTGTGCGAAAACCATATTTGACACCATCATAGCGATGCAAATTAGAGGCCGCCTCCACGCGCGAGATGACAAAATATGCCGGTACACCAAACCTGGTATGGGGCATGGCAATATTTTCAACAATCTCAGCCCCTGCCCCCGCCAAACGTTCAGCCGCATCCAATACCGATTGCTTGATCACTCCATCGAGGGCCTGTTCTACCAACTCACCAGTTTCCGCATTAAAAAATGTAATCCGAAAATAATCTGGGGAAAGACCAATTTTCAACCCTCTGACGCCTTTTTCCATCTCAACCAGATAATCCGGTACAGGCATTGTTGCAGCCGTTGCATCGCGTGGATCAGGCCCGGCCATGGCACCCAATGCCAACGCAGAATCGGGGATATTACGAGTAAGTGGACCTGGACAATCAAGGGATGAGCCAAATGCAATCAAACCATATCGCGAGACCCGTCCATAAGTTGGCTTAAGGCCTACAACCCCACAATAAGCTGCTGGTTGGCGAATAGAACCAGCAGTATCTGTTCCCAAAGACATTGCACCTTCGTATGCTGCCACCGCCGCTGCAGAACCACCCGAAGACCCTCCCGGAACACGCGATGTATCCCAGGGATTGCGCGTGGCGGGCTGGAACGCAGATGATTCATTTGAAGAACCATAGGTGAACTCATCCAGGTTTACCTTACCAAGCACAATTGCGCCGGCCTTTTCCCACCGTTCTACAGCTGTAGCAGTGTAAGGGGCCACAAAATTGGAAAGGATTTTGGAAGCTGCCGTGGAAGGGGTACCTTCCACACAGAAGATGTCTTTGATGGTGACCGGCACACCGGCCAAAGAGCCTGGATCATTACCCGCTGCGATCTGAGAATCGACCGCAGCCGCCTGTTGACGGGCTCGTTCAACACTCAAAGTAATAAAAGCATGAACTTTTTCAGGCTCAGCATCGTGATCACCGCCGATGGTTCCGCACCTGCCATCAACTTTTTCGATATGCGCCAGGTGGGCCTCAAGTACATCAACCGCAGAGATTTCGCGTGCCTTAACCTTGCGGGAAATTTCAATTGCAGAAAGCGTATGGAGGGTCATGGAAATCCTGAAATAAAAACCGGGGGTAATGCTGCTTGATTTTGCTTATTTCAATTCCTGATGCGGGATATCTGGCACCACAAAGGAATTATCCTCCACTTCCGGGGCACCTTGCAGCAGGCGAGCCGGATCGGAATGCGAAACAATCACATCAGCGCGAATGGCCGGTGATGTCTCCAGCGTATACGGCACACCGTGCGAAGCAATCGGCGTTGACGGATCGAGTGGGATCGATTCGAGTTCGTGGATGGCCTTCAACTGATTATTTAGTTGCTTGCGCAAATACTCGCCTTCGTCAGCGGAAAGCTCCAGCGCAGCCAATTCGACTAGATGGGTGAACAGTTCGGGAGTGATTTCGTCAGTCATACAACCTCAGCTAACATCGTTTGCGCGAGTATATCCCACACAGGCGATGATGGCAAGAAACATACAGAAAAAAGGTGTCAATAGTAGATCGATACTCCAGACTCTTGAAATTCCACGCTGTTTTTTTGATCGCATTTTTACCTCGTGTTAGCGGTAAAATACAGCATTGATTTGATAAATTTATTTCGGAGCAAACGATGACCATTTCAGACGGCTCAGAAAGCCAACCATTAACGCCACCTTCTGAGGATTCTGAGGATTCTGAGGATTTTGATCAACATTATATTGAATTACAATCCAAAATATCCGCATTGAAAAAAGAACTAACCTCACTGAGCAAGAAAAAGAAAAAAGCTAGCATTGAAACATGGATTTTCAGAATTAATTTAGTAATAATCATATTTATTGCTGTTATCCCGCCCGCACTTGTAATATCACAGCAATGGTTTAATATTCTTCCCGGGGATTGGCATCGCGAAATATGGTGCAAAATCGATTTCTTGTGCCTGACTGTATTTCCATCTTATTTTACGATTATTATCGCTTGCTTTTTGGCATTAGCGATCGCCATGTTTTACACGCGCCGCAAAACGGTTGTAGCGCTGGAAACTCCTCTCAGCCTATTTAATAACCTGCCAGTCAGCCCAGACCAGATGCGCGTTGGTTATTATTTGCTTGTCGCCTCTGGTCTGGGTATGATTGGAGTAATTATTTGGAGCCTTGAAACGCAACAATTGCCTGGATGGGACCTTGTCACCGTATGGCTAGC
>CAIMZS010000029.1 GCA_903846015.1 uncultured Anaerolineae bacterium
GAGCCTCCTATTGATAATAGAAATGCTTTTTCTATCTGCCTGTGGTGGACAAGTAAATGCTCCAAAACCAACTGAGGCAGCAGCTCCTCCAAAGGACGTGCCTACGCTTCCAGTTAAGCCGGCAACGGCCGTAGCTTCACCCACAGCGGTAGCGACAAACACTGAAGTAGTGAAGCCTGAGGTGGTGAAAGCGCCGGAATTTTTGTCAGAAGAGCAGATGAAGGGATTGGGAACTAGATTTGAATTGACTGAGGATAAAAAGATTCTGTTAAAAAATCCTGAAACCAAAGAAAAAGTTCAGGTACCTGTAGAATTTGTAAAAAATGCTGCTGGAGTGTGGGAAGTGAAGGCGGGAGATCAGACCTTTACGCTTGATCAGTTTAAGCCATTTACTCCTGTAGGTAGGGGTGAGGATCGGTTGTTGATTTTGGAAAATGAAAACGGCAAAATTGTATGGAATGAATATAGTGGAAAATGGATTAAAGATAAAAGGGGAGCATTATCTGTTGCTGAATCAAAAAATAATTCTGCGGTACATTTATCAGATCAAGAAATGTTAGATTTTGATCCCCTCGTCTGGGCTCGACTTCACGGAAACGTATTTCCTGGCGCGAAGAATTCTGGTAAATTTGGACCTGTATATATTAATGCAGATAATGGATTAAAAAATGATCATTCCGTTGTATACATGGCTCAGAGTCCAACCTCAACAGAAAAAATACATAAACCATTTATGTACTATTTGTATAATGCTGGGAATGGAAGAGAATTAACTTTAGGAGTTGATGTTCTAATAAATTTGGACAAATCGCTTTCTTATATGATGGTTTTAAACGCGGATGATTCTTTCGCTGTCAGATTTGCTCCGGTATTAGGCTATGGAGATTACAATAGAACTTTAATTGAGGAAACATTCGGCAAAAATTCTCTGTTCGTTAGGCTCAAGTTAAAGGACAAGGAGTTCGGTGATGATAGAAAGCCTTCTGCATGGACAAAAGATTTAGTTTCTGAGTGGTCGGGTACAGGGATATTACCTCAAAAATATGAGAAAGTTTATTATTGTATCCTTGATCCCTCACAACAATAGCGATTATGTTGCATAAAAACTTGTTATCGGATTAAATAGGTTCATGAGGGTTGCTTGCGAGTTGGGACATACCTTGTTTTTGTTGTTTGTTGTTGGAGTGGCGAATGTAGTTGCTGCATGTCTAATTTTTGTGCCCGGTAAATTTTGTTCCATCAGAGCAACCTCCATGTCCAGTAGACGGTTGCGCGAAAGGCCATTGGGTTTATGACTCGTGGGATTATAGGTGCTCAAGGGTTGTGGTTAAGGATTGTGCTTCAGATCCAAATTGCATAAACAATACCTGTAAGCCTGGCTAATATGCTCCACCAAACAGTGGAGGAGCATGCCAACTGATTGCGATAGGTGGGGATTGTGAATCGACGACACCGTCGTGTGGTGGATCCTGTGCCACTGGCTCTTGCCGAGCCAAAGTAAACATTACCAACGGATGTACTTGTAATCCACCTGGTGGAGGAGGTCGTAATGGCGGGTATGTCTGGGTGGGGCCAAATGATAGCATCAAGCGGTGTTGTCAGATGTCATATCCAGGAGCGCCCACTTTGATAAGTCCACCCAATCAATTACTTCCCCTGATTCCTAGTACTGTCAGTCTCAAATGGGTCAATTCTTTTGATTGGGGTGGGATAACAGGATTTACTCCCAATATTTGATACTATTCCATAAATTCCAAAATTACATCTAAATCTTGGAAGTACTTTTGTAGTTTGATGGTCATTTTTGCCTCGCTGCTTGCCCAAAATCTCATAGCGTGTGCTGAAACCCTTCATCATGGCATAGAAGCCCATCAAACTGAACTGGCATCAGCCCGAAGGGTCTTTTTTGTGATAAGCGAAGACTTCCAACCAGATGCGACAAGGTAAAACAACCCCAATGCAAATTAGATGCAATCGCCCTGATCGATATCGAAGGGTGTGATGAAAACCGTGCTATAATAGCACAGACGTTCGAATACATAGCTCTAAATTAACAAGTAGTGCCTCCTAGAAACACACTAGAAACCGCGACGGCTAGTAGCAATTATCTCGTTTTCTGGTGGTGTCATATGGATGGTACTTTTTATTTAACCTGGAGGGGGCAATGACGGTAAACCCGTTTCTCATATCGTCACTGGCAACGGTGGCTGCCACCACCTTTTATTTCAACAGGGCCATGAGTCGATATATTCGCATCCCCATGGTGGTTATTCTCCTTTATTTTTCATTCCTGTATTGGCTTATCGGGGTAGACAAGCCTGACCTGATCGACAATGCGCTCATGGTGCGGATCGGGATGTTCTTCTTATTTCTCAATATCTCAATTGGTAATTACACCTGGTTTATTTTCCTTCGGAAGAATCAGCGCAAATACGGCAGACGCTGGTACGACGAGAAGGAGGAAAACCATGAGTGAGGCTGTTCTGCTGACATTGATCGGCGGTCTGATCACTCTGGGCGTCACCCTGATTTCCACTTGGGCGCAGTTCAAAAGAATGCGCGAGGAACTGGCTCAAAAGCGAAGATTGGATGACCAGGTGCGAGATGACGGTGAAACTGAACGGGATGCAAGGGCAGCCAAGGATATGGGCGATACCCTGACAACCGTCTTGAAACCACTAAGGGAGGAGATCAGCACCCTGCATGAACAGTTGTCGCTAGCCAACCAGAAAATTGAGCATCTGACCGGGTTGGTGGAGGAATACTCTCGCGGGCTGGACCTGCTGATTGAGCAAATCCGCAAAGATAACAAGATCCCGGTCTATACAAAAAAGAATGTCTCGGATCAAAAAGTCCATACCCACATGAAGGATAAATCGTCATGAACATAAATACTTGTTTGGTGATCGATGTTTGGCAAGGCAGTCTTGAAATGGATGAGGCTGTACTGAAATCGAATGGTGTGGCCGGGATCGGCATTCGCATAAATAATATGAACGGCGGTCATCACAGGGATACCGGTTTCGACAAGCAGTGGGCGGAGGCTGCCAACTTTGTGCGCTTCCCCTACTTTGTGTACAACCCCTGGGTCGATGGGTTGGCAAACTTCAATTGGCTTCTCGCGAACATGCCAGTGGAGGCAAAGTCAGTGGCAGTAGATATTGAAGTCAAATTTTCCGGCATCACCCCTGCCCGCTATGCCAGTGAAGTGAACATCTTCCTTGAAATGTGTGCAGCCAGGAAATGGAAAACTATTGTCTACACTGGCCAGTGGTTCCTGGATACGCTTTCGCGCTGGCCAAATTGTGATTACTGGTGGGCGCAGTATCCCGATTCGGCCAAATATTTCAGTGGTGTAAAAACCTGGGATGCGCTAAAGCAGGCGCTTGATAACCTGAATATTGCCAGACCATTCAATGAGTCTGCCTGTCCGGGCCAGGTGAAGATGTGGCAATTCACCGGTGACTATCTCGTTCTACCCGGCACCATCCGCGACATCGATGTGAACCTGTTCTTCGGGAATGAAACAGAACTTGCGGAATACTTTGGAGCATCGGCCCCTGCCGAAGTGCCATTGGCTGCAGGGGCTGGGCTGTATACATTTTCCAAAGAGTCATACTGGCAGCGGCCAGCACAGGGTCCGCTTGTCACCCCGCATTACGATCTCACCAAGTCCAGCGGTAACAAATCTGCAATTTTAGGAACTGCCCATCAGAACTGGATTCGCGGGATGAACAGCCAGAGGCAGTGGGACAAGATTTCGGCAAGTGATTGGGGTCCGAGCAAGGGCTTCAACAATAAAGGTATGCTCAACCTGAATGCGCTTATCTATCCTGGGCGTAATGTGGTGAAACTAAAGTATGTCACAACCGGGAAAGATGGCGAACAGTGGGGGCTTCTCGAGTCAATTGATCAGGCAGGAAAAATACCAGATGCTTCGATCAACTATATTGACACTCCTCACCTGGTTCATACAGTATACGGCTCCAACAGCAAGTGGAGCTGGTTTCCATTGGTAAATTCCCCGTATGTTCCGATTGTCGCGCCAGGTGAGCGCTGGATACAGATGAAGTGGCTCGAAAAGATAGTACTGCCAAA
>CAIMZS010000030.1 GCA_903846015.1 uncultured Anaerolineae bacterium
CCAGTGACTTTATGCACGTAGGCATGACTCTCATCCGAGAGTATCAGCATTTCTCCAACAACGTCTCGAAGGGAAACAATAACTGCCATACCGGAATTATAATCTTTCAGCTTGTATGCATCAATAGTATAGCTGTCCAGAAAAGTTTTTTTCACGGGCTTCCAGTTATATCCATCTCGTGGCCGTACTAGAACCGGCACTATCGCTAGTCTGAACCGGCCCTGCTAGAACGGGCACTATCTCAAAAAGCCTTAACCACTGGGAACACGGAGTTCACTGATGGAACAGCCGCTTTGCGAGAGTTTAATTTTTGAGAAAATCTTGCGAAATCGGCGATAGTTGATCGCCAATCGATGCAAGAATTATTCTGGATGCCTATACTGAACAAGTTATTTAAAGTTACATTCTGCAAACTGAAACTGAATATTACAACCATAGCTTTGTGATGGTACCCGGTTCTGCACGGGCAAGGTATTCCCAAAGTTGCAAGCATCCTGAATTATCGTATACTAAAAACCGGCATGGCAGGTGCAGGTTTCTGCCGGGTAGCAAGACTTTGCGCTGCGGTGGTAAAGCAGATGCCGTGTGGCTGCTTTGCTGGGGTCAACAACCCTACTCTTTGCACTGCGGTGATAGAGTAGTTGTTTCGGTTGTCCACCAGGGCAACCAGGTAGATATTGCAGTGGATTCACCTGGTTTGGACTTAGCTTATTAACCTGAACATAAAAGCAATCAATCATCACAACCGTCAAAGCCAGTACAAAAATAAGATTAAAAAAACGCTTTGGTGACATTTAATTCTCCTCATGAAAATAATGTTGCATTTGGTTTTGCATCGAACCTTTCCATATGTTAACATTGGGGGAAATCGAATTCAAGCGTTTTTGAGCTTCCTATCGCTATTTATATCGGTCACCTTCCACCTGAATGCAGCGATATAAAAAGCGATATAAACAGGGTAGATTACCAATTCAGCCGTTTTTAGCGCTATACTTCATCCTTTCCAGCAAGGAGGCGGTATGAATCAAGGCATGTCATTTGGCAATTTTGTCAGGCAGCGTCGCCGTGAATTGGATCTGACCCAGGATGAATTGGCGCGGCGCGTGGGCTGCGCCGCCATCACCTTGCGCAAGATCGAATCCGAGGACCTGCGCCCCTCTGTCCAAATTGCCGAACGCCTGGCGATGGCGCTGGCCATCCTGCTGGATGAGCGCGCCGAATTCGTGCGCCGCGCCCGCGCAGTCCAGCCTGAAGGAGCTGTCGCGCAAATTGTTACGCCATCGCCATCATTGGATGAGATCGGACGCGAAGACCTGACCGGGCGTGCCATCCACGGCTATGCCCTGGCAGAGCGCATCGGCAAGGGCGGCATGGGCTCTGTTTATCGGGCCGTCCAGCCGAATGTCGAGCGCGAAGTGGCGGTCAAGATTATCCTGCCAGTGTACGCCAACCATCCGGATTTCATCCGGCGCTTTGAAGCCGAAGCGCAGCTTGTGGCCCGGCTGGAACATCCGCATATCGTGCCACTCTACGATTACTGGCGCGAGCCGGGTGTGGCCTACCTGGTTATGCGTTTACTACGCGGGGGCAGCATTCAAAACCTGATCGGGCAGGGGCCGCTTTCCATAGACACCACAACTCACCTGCTTGAACAAATCTGTTCCGCCTTGAACGCTGCGCACCGAATGGGGGTCATCCATCGCGATCTCAAGCCGGCCAATGTTTTGCTGGATGAAGACAATAACGCCTATCTGGCCGATTTCGGCATCGCCAAAAATATCAGCAATCCCGATATGGAAAACCTGACGCGCATGGATGCCATGATCGGCTCGCCGCAGTATATGTCGCCGGAGCAAATCCAGTCTCTTTCGGTCAGACCACAGACTGACATCTATTGTCTGGGCATCATGCTGTATGAAATGCTGACCGGCGCCTTGCCTTTTGCCGGACCCACCCCCATCGACCTGATCCAACAGCATGTCAATACTCCGATGCCACCCCTGGCGGCGCACCAAAGCGGTTTGCCGGGTCAGTTGGATCGGATTATTGGGCGCGCGACCGCAAAGAACCCGGATGAGCGCTATGAAGACGCGACCCTGTTCTATAAGGATTTTCTCCAGGCGGTCAGCGGTATGCCGGATGCGCGCCCGCTGATCCTGTCTATTGAAGAAGAAGGCGATCCTGAAATTGCCAATCCTTTCAAAGGCTTGCGCGCCTTTGGAGAGGCGGATGCGGAAAACTTCTTTGGACGCGAAACGCTGGTTCAACAACTGCTGGCCCGGATGGGGGAAGGCGGTGACTTGAAACGTTTTCTGGCCGTCATCGGGCCGAGCGGCAGCGGAAAATCCTCGGTCGTGCGCGCCGGCCTGATCCCTGCCCTGCGGCGCGGAGGTCTGCCGGGTTCTGAGAACTGGTTTGTCGTGGATCTGCTGCCGGGCAAACATCCCTTTGAAGAACTGGAAGCCTCGTTGCTGCGCGTGGCGGTCAACCCGCCCGAGCATTTGTTATCTCAAATGAAGGATGGCAGTCGCGGTCTGCTGCGCGCTGTCAATCGCATCCTACCGGCAGATGAAACTGTCGAACTGGTGTTGGTGATCGATCAATTCGAGGAAGTCTTCACCCTGGTCGAAGATGAAGCCGAACGCGCCTTGCTGCTCGAGAACCTGGCCACCGCCGCGCTGGATGAGCGCAGCCGCTTGCGCGTGGTGATTACGCTGCGAGCCGATTTTACCGACAAGCCCTTGCGCTACGTGGATTTTGGCGAATTGATGAACCGCCGTTTTGAGTTTGTCCTGCCGCTGACGCCGGATGAATTGGAACGCGCGGTGTCTGGTCCCGCCCGGCGCGTTGGGCTCAGGTTGGAAAAGGGCCTGGTATCGACGATCATACGCGAGGTGGGCAGCCAGCCAGGCGCGCTGCCGTTATTGCAGTATGCGCTTTCGGAACTTTATGACAAGCGCGAAGGGCATACCCTCACGCAAAAGGCGTATCAAGAGATCGGTGGTGTGCTGGGTGCGTTAGGACGCAGCGCGGAAACAATTTTCGCCAGGCTGAATGCAGCCGGTCAGGCCGCGGCGCGCCAGTTATTTCTGCGTCTGGTGACTCTGGGCGAGGGCACGGAAGACACACGTCGCAGAGTCCTGCGCGAGGAAATCGAGGCTCTGCAAGGCGACCAGCAAGCCGCCCTTCAAAAAATGATTGAGGCATTCGGCAAAGCTCGTTTGTTATCTTTTGACCGCGACCCAATCACACGCAGCCCCACGCTTGAGGTGGCGCATGAAGCGCTGATCCGCGAGTGGGCGCGACTGCGTGAGTGGCTGACTGAGAGCCGCGCCGATGTGCGGATACAGAGACAACTGGCCCTGGCCGGCGCTGAATGGCAGAACGCGGGACAGGATGTCAGTTTTTTGCTCTCCGGCGCGCGGCTGGAACAGTTTGAAGGCTGGGCAGCCAGTACCAGCATTGCGCTGACACAGACTGAACAGGGGTTTTTAGCCGCCAGCCTGGCGGAGCGTGATCGCCGCTCGCTGGAAGAGCAGGCGCGCCAGCGGCGTGAACTTGAAGCCGCGCAAAAATTGGCAGAGACTGAAAGGCAGGCAGCGCTTCGCTTGCGAGGCCGCAATCGCATTATCTCAGGTGCATTTGCGGTGGCGATTATACTGGCGGGCATAGCTGTATTCCTCGGCAACCAAGCCAACAAGAGTGCGATGGCAGCAAATGCCAATGAAAAAATCTCAAAATCCAGAGAATTGGCGGCAGCCGCTGTTAGCAATCTGGAGACTGACCCCGAACGAAGTATCCTGCTCGCCTTGCAGGCTGAATCTACAGTCCACACTACAGAGGCTGAAAATGCCCTGCATCGTTCCATCCTGACTTCGCGGGTCATACTCATCCTTCAACATGACGCGCTGGTGAATAACGTCATCTACAGCCCGGACGGGAAACGCATTGCCACTGCCAGCGCGGATAAAACTGCAAAAATTTGGAACGCAGAGACGGGTGAGCTTTTGTTGACTCTAAAGGGTCATACTGATGAAGTTTGGGGGCTTTCCTACAGCCCGGATGGCAAACACATTGCCACATCCAGCTCGGATAAAACCGCAAAAGTTTGGGATGCAACCAGCGGAGAAGAACTGTTTACGATTCCTAAAAGCGGCATTAGTATCAAGTTCAGCCCGGATGGAACGCGCCTGGTAACGACAAGTTATGACAAAATCGCGATCGTATGGGATGCAACCAGCGGCAAGAAATTACTCGCCTTGCCGGCTCTACAGGCTATGGTTTACGATGTGGCTTTTAGCCCGGATGGAAAGCGCCTGGCGACATGCGGCGCAGATGGCATTGCCCAGGTGTGGGATGCAATTTCTGGAAAAGAATTGCTGACCCTGTCCGTTGATGGAGCGCCAGTTTTTTTTAGTGTAATCTACAGCCCGGATGGTACCCGGATCGCTGCCGCAGGCGGTGATGTTCAACATCCGCTGGCCATGGTATGGGGTGCGGCAACCGGGAAAGTATTGTTGAGCGGCAGCTTTGGCCACACGAATGCAATTGACGCGATTGCTTTCAGCCCAGATGGATCGCTTATGGCAACTGTTGCTGACGATCAAAAAGCGAACATTTGGGACAGCGCGACCGGGCAAGTGATAACCACTCTCTCCGGTCACGCCAGCACCATCATGGCTGTTTCTTTTAGTCCGGATGGCACCCGCCTGGCAACCGCCAGTTGGGATGGCACCGTGCGAGTATGGGATGTTACTCCACTTCAGGAAGCGCTCCTTATTCCCTTTGCCAAGGCTGCCACCAGTACCTGGAGTGAGTATTTTAGTTATAGTCCGGATGGAACGCGCCTTTTATCAGACTATACGGATGGGAATGCCAGAATCTGGGATGCGGCAACTGGTAAGGAATTGTTACAGTTGAAGGGTCCGGCCCTGTATACCGCGTTCAGCGCTGATGGAAAACTGGCTGCCGCCGGGAATGCCGATAATACCGTTATCGTTTGGGATGCGCAAAGCGGCAAACAACGCATCACCCTGGTTGGACACCAGGGTTCCATTTATCAAGTCGCCTTTTCACCGGACGGAACCCTCCTGGCCAGCTCAAGCGCTGACGGCACAGTCATCATTTGGGATATCGCCAGTGGAAAAACCTTGTTCACATTACATGGATCTGTAGATTTGATCGATTCTGTGGCATTTAGTCCGGATGGAAAGTATCTGGTCGCCGGCGGTGGCAATCTCGGCGCGATGAGTACTGAGAATGGTTACATTTGGAATGCCACGACCGGAGAAAAATTATTGACCCTGTCCGTGGATGGTGGCATCACGGCTGTTAATGTTAGCCCCGACGGCAAGCGTGTGGTGCTGGCCAGTTTCAACGGCACGATCAGTGTTTTGGATGCGCTCACTGGAAACCAATTCCTGACCTGGCGAGGTCACACTGGCACGATTTACCAGGTCACGTTCAGTCCGGATGGAAAGTTGCTGGCGACTGCCAGTGGCGATGGCACAGCCCGCGTGTGGGACGCAGCCAGCGGCGTGAATTTATTAACCCTGCCTTTTGACAGTGGTGGCGGGGGCAGTGTTTCCTTCAGTCCAGATGGCAAACGGCTGGCAGTGGGAGGAAAATCGGGCATCTCAATTTTTTACTTGCAAATCCAGGATGTGATCGCACTCGCAAAATCGCGCGTCACGCGCACACTGACCCAGGAAGAATGCCAGCAGTATTTGCATGTGGATGAGTGTCCAGCTGCGCCGTAAGCACAAGGGAGGGCCATGAAAATCACCATCTGCACCTTTGGTACACGCGGCGATATCCAACCGTACCTGGCATTGGCTGTCGGTTTGCAACAAGCGGGACACGAGGTAACACTGGCCGCTGCGCAAAATTTCGCAGAGTGGATCCGGTCGTATGGGATCAATGCCTATCCGGTACGGATTGATGCACAGGCGGGGATGCAAGAGCCAGAGTTCAAGGCAGCCATGCAAAGCCACAATCTGCTGCGTCAGTTGCAGGGTTTTCGGCATGGCATTGACACGCTCATGGCGGAAGCTCTGGATGACTGCTGGCAGGCAGCGCAAGATGCCGAATTCCTGATCCTGGGCACCACGGCACAGTGCGGTGTGGACATTGCCAGCCAGCGCCAGATCCCGATGGCCTTTGTGGCTTTGCAGGAGAGTTTACCCACCCGAGCATATCCATCTTTCATTGTTCAATTTTCACTGGGCGGTGGATTCAATATCCTGTCGCATACGCTGTTTTTAGGCACAATTTGGCTGATTATGGGCAAAGCTTTTAGCCAATGGCGCACCATACGCTTCGGTCTGCCCCCGTGGCGTTCAATGCAGGCCATGCTCAACACCTGCGGTTTTGAAACACCCTGGTTGATGGGGTACAGCCCGCTGGTCTTGCCCAAACCGCCGGATTGGGAAGATCGTCATCACGTCACGGGCTATTGGTTTTTGGATACAGCTTCCAATTGGCAGCCCCCGGACGAGCTGGCGCATTTTTTGGAGAGCGGCCCGCCGCCAATCTATATCGGCTTTGGCAGCATGAGTGACAAAGACCCGGAAAGGCGCACCCGGATTGCGCTGCGAGCACTGGAACTCAGCGGGCAGCGCGGTGTGATTTCCACGGGCTGGGGTGGCGTTGCCCGCGTGCAAACCTCTGCAAAGGTCTTATTCGTGGACGATGTTCCACACAGTTGGTTGTTTCCACGCATGGCGGCGGTCGTGCATCATGGCGGCGCCGGCACCACCGCCGCAGGTCTGCGTGCCGGGGTGCCCAGTCTCATTACCCCTTTTATGCTCGATCAGTATAGCTGGGCAAACAAGGTAGTGAAGTTGGGCGTTGGCCCGCTCATGCCGGATGCCAAAAGGTTGACCGCCGAAAAATTGGCACAGGCCATTCACACTGCCGTAACCGATAGCGCCATGCGGACGCGCGCCGCTGCCTTTGGTGAAAAAATCCGCGCGGAAAATGGCATAGGCCGGGCAGTGGAGATTATCGAACATTATGCCCTGGACTTTAACCAACGCCGGCCAACGCAACCCTAAAATGACATGGTACCCGGTTCTGCACGGGCAAGGTATTCCCAAAGCCCTGATTTATCGTATACTAAAACCCGGTCGGCAGGTGCAGGGTAGAGACCTGCCTATAATCCACACCCTAAAGGACACAGCTATGCACATCTTTTTAACGGGAGCAACCGGGTTCATTGGTCAAGCTCTGACGAAAGCAATGCTTCAACGTGGCTGGAGCATTACTGCCCTCGTTCGTAAACCAGGTAGTCCGCAGGCCCAGGTTTTGAGCGCAATGGGTGCGCGGCTGGTCAGCGGGGATGTCACTGAACGCGAATCCGTGCGCGCTGCCATGATGGGCGCGGACATTGTGGTGCATAATGCCGGGCAATTGGAATACGGGGTGGACAGCGCCGGGGAAAAACGCATGCGCGCGGTGAATGTGGATGGCGTGGAAAATGTCCTGGGGCTTGCTCGCGAACTCGGCATCTCGCGCACAATTTATGTTTCCACAATACAAGCCTTTGGCAGGACCGGATCTCTGCAGCGTGATGAAACCTTCACACGCAACACAGCCTGCCAGACAGTTTATGAGCAAACGAAAACAGATGCTCATGAAATTGCGCTCCAGTATCAACAGCGTGGACTGCCGCTCATTATTGTGTGCCCGCATCAAGTGGTAGGACCAAACGACCATTCCGTGATGGGATTCTTTCAGCGGCTTTACGTTAATGGGCTGATGCCACCATTGGCATGGTCGCCCAAATCGACCGTCTGTTGTGTTGAAGTCAACGATCTGGCAGAAGGAATCAGCCTGGCTGCGGAAAAAGGTCGAACAGGTGAGACGTATATCCTATGCGGTGACCCCCAAAATTTCCTTGAAATTTTTAAATACTGGCAGCAGAAACCTGGCAGATTTATTCCTCGCCTGTATTTGCCAGCCAGAATCGCAGAAGTTATGTTTGCTCCCATGGAGCCGATCATGAGAATGTTCGGACTACCGGCCTTCTTTTCACGCGAAACCGTCCGAGTTGTTGCCGCAAACTGGAATTTTTCCAATAAAAAGGCCAAAGAAGAACTGGGCTGGACGCATCGTTCCTTTGAAGCGCTGTGGTTTGGAACTCTGGATGGCGAAATCAGCCTGCTTGCCCGGCGCAAGGGTCAAGGCCTGATCGAACGCTTAAAACCACTGGATAGAGTGGATTAGCGATAGTGCCGGTGTCCCGTGCGGAAGCCGGGACTATCGCTAGCACGGCCGAAGGTTTTCATTTTGACTCCTATGCTGAGAATTTCGCGTATAGGGGGCAAATAGGTTAAGATTTAATGATTAACTGCTACCAATATGGTAAACTATATCGTGTTATAGTTTTGCATTTAACCGTTCGACCGGCAGTTTCTGAACTGCAGAGTTTTGCCCAGGTTCATTTCGCTATCGTGATGAACGCCCATCAATCTCGCAACCTCATTGCAAAATCATCCCACCTGCGTTAAATAGAATCGTCACTGCCTCGCCACGTGGCAGATTTGGGGAAATTCAGCATCGCAGTGATGCCGCTTCATTTCGCCTGCAAGTCAAATATGAGGAGATACTATGCAAGCAAACACCTGTATTGGTATTGATGTTTGGGAAGGACAGCTTGAAATGGATGAAGCCGTTTTGAAAGCAAACGGTGTAAAGTTTATCAGCATCCGGATCAATAATACCGTGGGCGGACATCATCTTGACACCGGTTTTGTTAAGCAATGGGAAGAAGCTGCGGCATTTGTGCGTTTCCCTTACTTCGTGTACAACCCGTGGGTGGATGGAAAGGCCAACTTTGACTGGTTGGCAGCGCACATGCCATCGAACGCAAAATCAGTGGCCATTGATATCGAAATTGCTTATTCTGGAATTACAGCAGCCAAATATGCAGGCGAGGTAAACAAGTTCCTGTCGTTCTGTGATGGTATGAAGTGGAAAACCATTATCTACACCGGCGGTGGATACCTGGGCCTGTTGAGCAAATGGCCAAAAATGGATTTTTGGTGGGCACAGTACCCTGATCCAAAAACCTATTTCGGTGATACGAGCACATGGGATGGCTTGAAGGATAAATTAACGAAACTGGATAAACCCTTCAATGCAAATTTAGTTCCTGGTAATTTGAAGATATGGCAATTTTCTGGCGATTATCTGACTCTGCCAGGAACGATCCGCAAGATTGACGTAAACGTGTTCTACGGCAGCGACCAAGAAATGGCTGCCTATTTTGGAATGGAGGTAATTAACACAGCCCCATCGAAAGTTGAAGTGCCCCTGGTTGATCAACAGCCTGATATTTCCAACAACATCCCGCCCATTAACGAAAATCAGTCAAAGGTTGCCCCTGCGGTTGTTTCAACCGATGTAGTTCCAACCAATTTATATGTATTTTCTCATGCCGCTTATTGGCACCGTCCATCGGCTGGCCCACTCGTCACCCCAACGTTTGAGATGAGTAACATGAAACAGGTCGAAAAGATGGTCTTGATCGGAGCGGGGATGTTACCGTATCTACAAAAGATAAATGCTAATATTTTAAAAGGTTATGACAAAATAGTAGCGCCGGATTGGGGACCGACTCAGGGTTTCAATGCCAAAGGTTTGCTCAAGTTTAATACCCTGATCTATCCCGGGCGAAATGTCGTTCGTATCCTCGAGGTGGCAACAGGCAAGGATGGAAATAAGTGGGGCAGGGTGGAAGGATTGTCTGCTGTAACCCCTCCAGGGCCAGAATTTAATCATATTGATACTCCACAACTCATTCACACGGTATATGGCAGCAATACGAGTTGGTCATATTTCGAACTTGCAAATTCCCCGCATGTTCCATTATTGGGCAGCCCTCGTTGGGTATCGATGGAGTGGCTGGTTCAAATCAGTCTGCCTGTTAAAGTAACCATCACATCCGTGAGCGGTGTAAAAGTGGTAAGCCTGCCTGGTGACCTGACAACCGAGATCGGTTCCAAAGCCCAGAATGAGAACGCCTCGATTTTAGAATTGCGTATCGCAAAGGGCGGCGTCTGGGGGCGCATCGATACAGGCGGGTGGATAGCAGTGCGCTACAACGATAAAAACCCAACAAATTGGATCATTTAATCATTACCAGAATATTTGGCAGTTTACCCGCCAGAATAAAAAACGGACATCCCTTCCCCTGTTTCAGGGGAAGGGATCGGGGGGGGAGCAAAACAGTTGCTAAAACTATAGTACCGCGTTATTCCTTACTGCCTGTATCGGTGCACATATCGGTGGGCAGTGCTTATTTTCTAAGGATCATTTCTTGCCTGAAAGCAGTCATTTAATCAGATGCACTCGATGCATTTATATATCATTCGGTTGAGTTGGTTTAACCTGATAAATAAGCACTGCTAACATCGCTGCCGTAACGCAGGCAGGTATGGAGCCCAGAGTAAATAGCGAGTGTTGATTCAAAGCATTCCCTGGTGTTATCAGAGCTAACAAACCCCAGCCCACAATATTAGCTCCAATCCACCAACTCGCCCGGGGTAAACGATGCCGTAACAACAACCATTGTCCAATACCAATTGCAAGTCCCATCAGGATAAACGCCAAATCTATATTAATGGATCCATCCATCCAATTAAGCCAAATGGGGATGGCAATGAGTAGCACTCCCAGGAGCCAGCCCCCGATTGTAGCTAGCACCCACCAGCCCATACGTGGTAGATAACGGCGCAACAACCCATATTGCATTAACCCGGTCACAAGACCTACAATCGGAATAAAGGTGTACATATATAAATAATCTTCAGTAATGTGACGCACCCCATCCACATAGATAAAGTCTCCGACAAAACTTATGATAATGCGAAGGATGACAAGGTCGATGAAAAAGGCAATTGGAACACATAAGGATGTCAGAATGATCCAGATTGGATAAAAAAACCAGCGGGGCTTTTCATTATTTGCGTTCATCAGGACAATCTCCTTTGGCGTGCACTACTACGCCCAACGGCAAGCGTTAGCGGCAAGGGCGGGATTTGGCAAGAAAAAGCCAGAAGTAGAAAACGCCAAAGGCGCTGAAACCCTGAGGGCGAGGCAAAAGCCCGCCCTTGTCCGCCTGCACGCGATGTTGGGCTGCGGTTTTTAAGCTGTTGCTTTGAACAAGTATGGCATGTTTTTATTTGAACATATATTGTGGCGAATAACCCTATCACAAAAAGACCGCCCGCAAATGGAATTGTTGGCACAAATATTTTTGCAAAAAGAGTTCTATCTGCCTGTGCAACTTGTAAATACATTCCTAAAAATGCACCAAAAGCCATCCACAAGAACTCGGTAAAAATTATAAGTTCCCATACTTTTGTTGCAAACAGATTTGCTTTATCTTTGCTAACCGGGAAGAATTCAAAGTAATATTTCCAAGGGGGCTTTCACTTTATCAAGGATGTTGTAATTGCACAATCAAAATCATGGATAGCAATGACCTGGCGTGGCAGGGGAGGAGAATTCGATCTATTAGTACAGCAAAATTGGAATATGACTATTCCAACAGGTGCTGATAGTACCAAAGAGATAATAGTCAATGGACAGCCAGCGATACTTATCCGAGGCATGTGGGATGAAAACGGTAAATGGGACAACACGATAAAGCAGGCTCAACTTTATTGGCGTAAAGACGAACTCATCTATACCCTGACCAGCGATGTGCTTGATGATGAAGAGTTAATAAAAATTGCAGAGTCTATAAAAAAATAAGGCGAAAGCAAAAGAGACTTGCAAGCAATAACCGCGCAGAACTTGTCTTTGAACTTAGAGCGTGTTTAAGAATTGAATTCGGGCACGGAACTCTGTAAAATTGGAGTATGACCCGAAAAAATTACTCGACCGATTTGACCGATGCAGAATGGGACTTATTTCAGCCCTACATGCCAATCAAGTTCTTGGGCGCAAACGAAGCATTGATCTGCGTGAAGTCCTGAACGCAATTTACTATCTCATTCGAACGGACCTTTGGTTGGCTGAATCGCTGGCGTCGGTTAAGTAAAGATGATGAGCGCCTGACCGATACGAGTGAAACCTTGATTTACGCGACCATGCGCAAGCTGATGGTCAGACGGCTGACAAAAATGAAGGTAGATCAGGTTGCAGCAAAGATCGGATTCCGTCTTGACACCAAAAGGAGGGTATTTCGGATGGCAAAATATTTCCTTGAGAGGTGGCTGATGCTCAGCGCACGTCAGTTCGGCTAAATTTTTGCCTATAAATAACCCGACATGCCAATCTAATCGAATTCTTAAACAGGCTCTTACAGCTCGATCGGATTACTCAGCAGGGCAGTAATGAGCCGGACGGCATTTTGCACATCATTGAAGTCGACCATTTCAGAAGGGGTATGGACGTAGCGACACGGGATAGAGATGCAGCCAACCGGTACGCCCGAGCGCACAAGCTGCATGGCACGCGCATCGGTAGTGCCGCCTAACAACACTTCGCGTTGATATGGAAGTTTGGCCTGATCGGCAGTGCGGATCATCCAGTTCACGATACGCGGATCTGAAAGCATGCCACCGTCCTTAATCTTGATGGCTGGCCCCTTACCAAGATCCATCTGTAAGCCTTTTTGAGCAGGGGTATCACCCCAACCGGTTACATCGATCGAGAATCCCAGATCCGGGTCAATACCATACGCGGAGGTTTCAGCGCCGCGCGTGCCAACTTCTTCCTGGGTGGTAAAGACAAAATAAACATCGTGCGGAGTGGATTTGAGCGCCCGCAGGGCTTCGATCGCCACGACACAGCCAATGCGATCATCCATCGACTTGGCAACCAGGCGGTCGCCCATATCCAGGAACGGGCGCTCAAAGGCGGCTACATCCCCGATCTTGATCGGGTGGTTCTTATCGCTGCTGGCGCCAACATCGATATAGCACTTTTCGAGCGGCTGAGTATCACCGGGCTTGTCGACAGGTTCCATACCGATCACGCCGGGGGTGCCGTTGAAAAAGCGGACACGCCCGCCGGGCAGGTTGCGCGGATATACGCCACCGATGGCGGTGAAGCGCACAAACCCTTTCGAGTCGATATGAGTGGCGATCACACCGATCTCATCCATGTGGGCGGCTATCATAATCTTGCGAGGGCTGCCATTATTTTCATTTTTTTCGGCAGGAGCTTTGCGCACAATCAGATTGCCGAGCGCATCAACGCGAATTTCGTCGGCAAGCGGTTCCACTTCGGCACGGATGACGGCGCGGATGGCGGATTCATAACCGGATGGGCTGAATGTGTCTGTCAGTTTTTGGATGAGTTGTTTCATGGAAGATTCCTTTTTATTGGGCAGGTCATGGTCCCGGTCACTGCGATAGTGCCGGTTCTAGCGCGGCCACGGGATGGACCAGAGTCTGCTAAACCGGCAAGGTGACCTGCTCACCGGCGCTAAAAGATTGGACATGGGTCCTGGTAATCACGTAAACCTGCTGGCGCCCCATCACCTGCCAGGTTTGGCCCAGCCTGCCAACCAGGGCAGTGTCTTCATCCAGGCCCAGGGCATATTCGCCCGCCGGGATGAGCGGCTGCAGGATGGGTATGGTAATGCCGCGCCAGGCCACCATCCGATCAAAATGCGGAAAAATATGTGATTTCGGAAGGAAACCAAAGGCTTTCTTCTGGCGCAGGCTGAGGCCACGCATATCTGGCAGGAACTCACCCACGAACATGGCGCCTGCCGAACAACCAGCAAAAGTAGCCCCGCGACCCAAGGCAGACAGTACGGCTTCCCAGGCCTGGGTTGCTTGCATGGTCTCATACAAGTAGGACGGATTACCGCCTGAGAAATAGATCAGGTCAGCCTGTTCTATCACTGCGGCAAAGTGCGGATCATTGGCTTCGTTTCGATTGGTGATGTGCAGAGCGGTGACATCCGCGCCCAGCGCGCGAAAGTGCTCCTCGCCCATTTGCATCCAGCGCGTGATCGAGGCCTCGCCTTCTGAACCGGCGGCAGTGGGGAAGCATACCACGCGCGGCGCACGGTCAGCCCCAACCATTTGATCCAACAAATAACGGTCGATATCATTCACCACCGGTAAATATTCGCCGGAACCCAGCAACGCAATTAATCCATTCATATATTTACCACCGCTAAACGCGCACGCTTTACGCTGTGGCGAGCTCCTATCCTGTACGAGATGGTCACGCGCTGCTTCACGGTCGTTCCTGGGCCAGCAGGGCGGGTGTGATGCGCGTCAGCGCAGTATGCAGCAGCGCCAGGGTATTCTTCCAATCATCCATGCGTGAAAGCAGGATGGCGGTATGAGTATAGCGATGCGGCACCGAAACACTGATGCTGGGAATACCTGCCAGGGATCGATGGATTGCTCCGGCATCCGTACCGCCGCCGCCAGGTTGGCGAAATTGATAAGGAATACCGGCTGATTCGGCTGTCTCGGCCAGAAAATGCACCAGACGCGGGTCATTCAATGTGCCCGAGTCAAAGGTGTAGATGGCCGGGCCGGAACCCAGTTTTGTGTTGTAAAAAGTGTTTTCGGAACCGTCATGGACGGGGAGATCATGCGCCGGTGTAGCATCGATTGCGATGGCCATATCCGGGTTGAAATAATGGGCTGCCACCCCGGCGCCGCGCAAACCAATCTCTTCCTGCACCGAAAACGAAAGGCATAGGTCCACATTTTCGGGGGCATGCCTGAGAAGTTCGATCATGGTGACGATGCCGATACGATTGTCGATCGCCTTGGCAAAGATGGATGGGCCGACCCGGCGGAATTTGGTGGCATATGCCGCGCGATCTCCCAATTTAACTTTACCGGCGCCGCCAGGGCCGACATCAATCCGCAGGGCATCCAGCGGTATTTTGCGTCCGCGCTCCTCGCTGGTTGTCAGGTGGATTGGGCGCGCCCCGATCACCCCCGGAACCTTATTCCTACCGACCAGCACCTGCTTGCCCGGCAGAGAACGGATATCAATGCCTCCAACGGTTTCAAAGCGAAACAGGCCTTCGCCATCGTCATTGACCAGCATAAAACCGATTTCATCCATGTGCGAATCCAGCATGACGCGCAGCCTGTGTTCACTTTTTCCAACTTTGGTGACCAGCACACTACCAAGCGCATCTACCCTGACAGTATCCGCGAGCGGCTTAACTTCTTCGAGCACAATTTTTCGCACCTCGGCCTCGTCACCTGAGACCGCGATGGCATTACACAGTTTTTCCAGCAGCTTGATTTGAGAAGCGCCAATTGAAGGGGTATTTTCAGCCATTTTTATTCATCCCAGGTGAGTTTTTCGAGGAAGTCGACTTCGAGCGCGGCGATGAACTCCGCCAGGATGCGGCCCGTGCGCTGAATGTCTTTCAGCGAAACCACTTCCACCGGTGTATGCATATAGCGCAGCGGGATGCCCACTACCAGGTTGGGAATCCCATTCGCGGTCACCTGCATGGCGTAAGTATCCGTGCCGCTGTGGCGGGGAACCATTTCCATGGAATAGGGGATCTCAAGCTGGTCGGCCAGGGCCTTGATCTTCGACACCAAATAAGGATGCATATTGGGCCCAATGCTGAATGTGGGGCCCTTGCCAAGTGCAAAGGTGTTCCAATCTGAGGCTCCCGGGCCTTTGGCAAAAGTTACATCCACGCCAATGGCTATATCTGGAAGCAGTTGATAAGCCGATGTGTATGCACCGCCAAAAACGGTTTCCTCTTGAGTAGTCGCCACGGCCCACACATCCCAGGCATGGGCTGTGCGCTTCAATTCTTCCAGGGCAATGGTTAAAGCGGCGACCGAAGCGCGGTTATCCAATGTGTGACCTGAGATCACGTCGCCCGCAAGCTCGACCGGTTCGGTGGCAAACGAAATCAGGTCGCCGATATGCACCCTGGCGGCGGTTTCTTTTGCGGTCAAGCCGATATCGATCAACAGGTCAGAGATGCCAACCGGGGCATCCCCGACACTGGCAGGCAAAGCGCGGGCATGGGGTTGTGCCACAACGCCGTAAAGCTCTTCGGCTGCGGCCGAGCCCCTGGCATCCCACCGCCCGGTAGCATGAACAATGACTGGCGACCCGGGCAGGATGCGTTGATCGATGCCACCCACCCCTGTGAAATGGATAAAGCCATCCGTGACCTGGGTCACGATCAGGCCGATGGCATCCATGTGCGTTGCAATCATGATTGATAATCTTTTGTCCACCGACCCGTCTGCGCCCGCCACTCGAACCGGGACTACCCCGGCGGTGCCTCTTTTCAGGCCATGCAGCGAACCAATTCGGCTGACAGTCAACTCATCCACCAGCGGCCGCCATTTTTCCTCGATTAATCGGGCAACCGGTGTTTCATGGCCCGAAAGACCGGAAACAGATAGCAGGGATTTTAGAAAGGGAGTGATTTCAGACATAATATTTTCTCATTTTTATCAAGACTCCGGGGAACTCCCGGGAAGTTCACGGGGTGGTATTGAGTGTGGGTGTATCCGCAGGTGTGGGAGGCAAGGGTGTTGAACTGGGTGGTACAGGTGTGGATGTGGGTGGTTCAGGTGTTGAGCTGGGCGGAATGGGCGTGAGGCTGGGTGTGACAGGTGTCAGAGATGGCGGCACAGATGAAGACGTGAAGGTAGCCGTAGGCGTCACCGGTGTCCAACTCGGCGTAAAGGTGAATGTGGGAGGTAAAGGTAGGAAAGGAGTCAGTGAAGGTGAAAGAGTCAACGTAGGTGAAAGAGTTAACGTAGTCGTGCCGGTATTCGTCAGCGTGGGTGTAAAAGTCAATGTCGCAGTCAGCAGGCCGGGTGTGGATGAAGGCCCATTCGTGCTGGATGGGATGATCAGGGATGTCAGCGTTGCTGTTGCTGTAATGGTGGCGGTTGGTGTGGGGGTGGGTTTTTCGGGTGTGATGACCCATGTCAACCAGCCGATACAGTAACACGGAATGGTCGCCAGGATAATGGCGATCAACGTGGAGCGGCGGCGACCGGCGGCGGCATCATTGTTAAACACTCAGATATGATAACATCAGTCTACATGCCGGGCAAGGACTGAAGGCTGAAGATTATCTGAACCAGCTTGTGCAGGGGCCGGGACTATCGCTAGTCTGAACCGCAGATTTACGCAGATATAGAGCAATAGCAAGTGTCTGAAATCGCCTTTTGTGCGGGAACCGGGTACGCGGCGATAAATCGCCGTGCTACTGCGCCATACCTTATTGAACTGGGCAAACAGTTTTCAACAAAACGAGTCTATAATAAGATTTGTTCCACCCGAGACCCAACCCTCCACCCCTTGCAAAGATCGTGACTATCAGGAGATGCAATCATGGATTCTTACTCTCTCAGCGTACAGGCTTATATTGAACAAGGCCGTCAGATAATGGAAAGGGATCAAAAGCAGCGCTCGCTGATGCGCGGCAAAAAATTTGACACCATTGCCGTCCACGGGCTTTATGACATGCAGTCTGCGCTGGCCAATCAGGGCAGCATCATCGAACCGGCCTTCCTTTCCACCGCTCAGCACTTCGACAACAGCGATCATATGGAAGCCGCGCTGGCCTATTTGATGCCTGCCTGGATCTATGCGCGTGTTACCAATCCGACCCTTCATTATTTAGAAGAGACCCTGGCTTTGCTGGAAGGCTATGGTTTCGACGGTGAGGTGACAGCCCACCTGACCGGGTCCGGCATGGCGGCAGTCTTCTTGGGAACCAACTCATTCCTGATGAACGACCCGGCCCACCCCAAGCCCAACATCGTCGCGTCAGCGCGTTGTTACGGCGGTACTTTCACGCTCTTCACCCGCTACGCCAACGAGCGCGGCGTTGAGCTGCGCTGGGTGCGTGACCCGCTTGATTTGACAGAATGGGCGGCCAAAATCGATGATGAGACGCGCTTCGTCTTCGGCGAAATGCCGGCCAACCCGTCACTGGCAGTAATTGATATCAAAGCTGTCGCCGATCTGGCACACGCAGCAGGCGCACCGTTTATCATCGACTCTACCATTGCGACCCCGGCGCTGATGCGCCCGCTGCTGCACGGCGCAGATCTCGTCATTCATTCGGTCAGCAAAAGCATGGCTACCTCCGGTTTTGTCATTGCCGGGGTCGTGATCTCTCGCTCAAACATCATCAGCAAGGTTGGCCCGGATGAAATGCGCCTGAACTACGCCAATTACATCAAGGGCTATCCGCACCGAGACATGGGGCCGACGCTCAACCCGCTCAGCGCCCTGTTGACGATTAACGATCTGCGCACCTTGCGCAGCCGCACAGACATATCGAGCCGTACCGCAATGACAGTGGCACAGTATCTTGGCAGCAACCCAGCGGTGGAGAGCGTACAATACCCCGGTCTGCCCGGCTTCCCCGGCTATGAGACAGCCGTTCGTTATATGGAATTGGTGGATGCCAGCGGCAGTGAGGCTGCCCGTTTCGGCTATTTGCTCAGCTTCAATGTGCGCGGCGGGGCCGCCGCCGCCCGCCAGGTGTTCGACCGGCTGCAAATGATCTTTCGCGCAACCGATCTCGGGCGTGTCAAATCCGTCGCCACCATCCCGATGATCTCGACCCATCAGCAAATCAGCGGCAGCGATAAAGACATTGCCGGCCTGCAGCCCAACCTGATCCGCCTGTCCGTTGGCCTGGAGCATCCGGATGATATTATCGCCGATCTGGCCCAGGCACTATCGCTAGTCTGAACCGGCCCTGCTAGAACGGGCACTATCGCAGATTTACGCAGATTTAGATGATTACGCAGATTAGAACAAGAGCAAGAACAAGAGCAAGAACAAGAACAAGAGCAAGAACAAGAGCAAGAACAAGAACCGGCACTATCGCAAAAAGCCTTAACCACTGAGTGAACACGGAGTTCACTGATGGAACAACCGCTTCGCGAGAGTTTAATTTTTGAGAAAATCTTGCGAAATCGGCGATAGTTGATCGATAATCGACGCAAGAATTATTCTGGATGCCTATATAAACAAAATGGTTAAAATATCTTCATGATTCCTGTCCATCTAAAGCTATCTGGTTTTTTATCCTATCGCGACCCGGTCGAGGTGGATTTCACCACCTTCGAGTTGGCCTGCATTTCGGGGCATAACGGCGCGGGCAAATCATCACTCCTGGATGCGATCACCTGGGTGTTGTTCGGGCAGGCGCGCAAGCGTGATGAAACCCTGATCAACACCGCCAGCGAGAGCGCCGAAGTAGTCTTTACCTTTGGTTACGAAGGCAATGTCTTTCTGATCCGGCGCATCCTGATGCGCGGCAAAAGCACGATCCTTGAGTTTCAGGTGCAGGATGGCGAAAAATGGCGGGTGTTGACCGAAGCCACTGTGCGCGCCACCCAGGCACGTATCGAAACCATTTTACGGCTCGATTACGACACCTTTGTCAACGCCTCCTTCTTTTTACAGGGCAAGGCCGACCAATTCACCCAGCAAAAAGCCAGCGAGCGCAAACGTATTCTGAGCAATATCCTTGGACTTGAGCTGTGGGAAACCTACCGCGAAAAGACTGCGGAACGCCGGAAAGCGCTGGAACGCGAAATCGATACAATCGAAGGGCGCATGGCTGAAATAAGCATGGAGCTGGGTGAGGAATCCGGGCGCCAGGCCAGGCTAAAGGAATTGGAAGATGAACTGCTGCGCCTGCGAGAAACGCGCAAGACGCAGGAAGCGCTTATGACGAGCATCAAGCAGGCCACCGAGGCGTTAAAACGCCAGCAGGAACAGGTCGAAAAGCTAAATGCGCAGATAGTACGTGATACAAAGGATCTGAATGGGCTGATCGCGCGCCAGGCAGTCCGCGAAACCGAGCAAACGCGCTTCGCCGGGATCGTTTCCAATGCGCCATCTGTCGAAGCGGCTTACCAGGGTTGGCAGTCTGCCCGTGTCGAGTTGGAAAAATGGAACCTGCTGGCCGAAAAATTCCGTGACCAGGAAAAGGTGCGCCAGGAACCACTCGCCCGGATCGGGGCCGAGCAGGCGCGCATGGAGCAGGAGCGCGATGGTCTGACAGGCCGCCAGGCGGCCATTGAAGAAGGGCAGGCGCAGCATGTCCGACTTGAAAATGATCTGGCTGTGGCACAAAAAGCGCTGGAAGAAGTGGAAACCCGGCTCAAAGTGCGGGCGCAGTTGGAACAATCGCAGATCATCATCACTCGCTTCCGTGAACAAGCCAAACTACGCCTGCCGCCGCTTTCAGAAATAAACGCGGAAAAAGCCAGACTGGAACAAGAACTAAAAACGCTTGAGAAACAGCGTGATTCGATTGAGATCCAGGCATCTGCATTGAAAAGGCTGCAAATTGAATTGGGCGAGGCACAGGTCTTATTAGCACAGGCCGAAGCCAGTCTTGATGTTCGCAAAACTCGCGAGCTGGAGACCCAGGCTAAAAAAGAACGCCAATTCATCTTGAAAACCAGCAATGAGCGTCTTAAGCTGGAAATGGAATCACTCGACGAACGCATCAAGAAGCTGGAAGGGACCGATGGGGCTGTTTGCCCGTTGTGCGGGCAGCCCCTAAGCCCGGAAGAACGGCAAAAGCTGATCGACAGCCTGCGTCTGGAAGGCAAGCAAAAAGGTGATGAATTCCGTAAAAATAAGAGCGAACTCGAAGGCCTGACAAGGGAAATTTCAAGCGCCGAGAAAGAGCTTGCTGGTTTTGGGCGCATAGAGAAAGACCATTTATTCCATGTCACCAATATCGGCAAGATCAGCGAACGCATGGAAGCCAACACCAACGCGATCAACGAGTGGGAGCTGCATGGTGCGCCGCGCCTGGCAGAGATCCAGGGCGCCTTGAATACTGGAAGTTACAGTTCTCAGGCGCGGGGGAACCTGGCGCGCATCGACCGCGAACTGGATGCCATTGGCAAGGCTCTCGGGGTGAGAACATCCAAAGAAAGCACAATTTTTGATACCGTGGAAGAAAAAGTGCTGGAGATTGAGAACGAAATCAACACCCTGAAAGGCTTTGAAGAAGAACGCATGCGGCATAACACGCGCGCCGCGCAGTTAAAGGAACAGATCAACACTCTGCGCAGTGGATTTGAAGACTGGAGCGCCCGGGGAGAACCGCGTCTGGCGGAGATTGCTGAAATGCTGCGCTCGGCCAATTTTTCACTGCTGGAACGCAGTAAACTGGCGGAAATTGACGGGCAGCTTAAAGCGCTCGGGTATGATGCCCAGGCCCATGATGAGGTTCGCCGCGCGGAATTGGCGGGGCGCAAGTCCGAAAATGATCTGCGCGAATTGGAAGCGGCACGCGCGGCACTTATCCCGCTGGAACGCGAGATGCTCGATATCCAAACCCAGTCCCAGTTGTGGCGCGTCCGGCTGGAAGGCTATGGCACTGATTTTACCGCCGCGCAAAAAATTCTGGCTGATCTGAAGGCCAACACGCCTGACCTGCACGAAGCCGAGAAGGCCCATTTTGATGCGGTCGAACGTGAAAACATCCTGACCCGCGAAGTTGGCGCCGCGCAGCAAAAAGTGCACGTTCTTAAAGACCTGCGCGTCCGCAAATTGAATTTTGAAGCCCAGCGCGAAGAGCTTGCCAGGCAGGTTAAAAACCTGAAAACACTTGAACGCGCCTTTGGCAAGGATGGAGTGCCGGCGCTCTTGATTGAACAGGCTTTGCCGCAGATTGAAGATAAAGCCAACCAACTGCTCGACCGGCTGACTAACGGCAGCATGAGTGTGCGCTTTGTGACCCAGGCCGAATTCAAGGATAAAAAGCGCGATGATTTGCGCGAAACCCTCGATATTCGCATCAACGACGGGGCGGGGACGCGTGACTACGAGATGTTCTCGGGTGGGGAAGCCTTCCGGGTCAATTTTGCGATCCGCCTGGCCTTATCTGAGGTGCTGGCGCGCCGCACTGGCGCGCGACTGCAAACCCTGGTGATCGACGAGGGTTTCGGATCGCAGGATACCGAGGGACGCCAGCGCCTGGTGGAAGCCATCAACCTGGTCAAGGTCGATTTTGCCAAGATATTGATCATCACCCATCTCGATGAATTGAAGGATGCCTTCCCCAACCGCATCGAGGTGGAGAAGACACTCCGCGGCTCATCGGTGAGGGTGTTGTAGGATGCCAATCGCCCTTATCGTTTCAACCTTGATTTGCGCCGCGGCGCTGCTCATCATCCATTGGCTGCACAGCCAGGCCTGGCTGGAAATTGCCACCCCACCGGTCAAGCCGCCCGTGGCCGGAGCGATGGTCTCCATTATTGTGCCGGCGCGCAACGAAGAAAAGAATATCCGGCGCTGCGTGCAGGCGCTGCTTGCCCAGGATTACCCGGCCTTCGAAGTGTTGGTGCTGGATGACCGTTCCAGCGACGGCACGGCCAGCATCCTGGCGGAAATCTCGGCACACGAGCCGCGCCTGGTTGTACTGGCGGGGAGCGAGCTTCCGGCGGGTTGGGCCGGCAAACCGCATGCCTTATACCAGGCGGCTGAAGCTGCCAGCGGTGACTGGCTTTTGTTTATCGATGCCGATACTTTCTTGATGCCCAACGCGCTTTCGGCCTCGCTTTCCAGCGCAGATGCCCAGGGCGCAGACCTGTACACGGTCATGACCGAACAGATCCTGGATTCGTTTTGGGAAAAAACAATCATGCCGCTGGTGATGACGGCGCTCTCGGTGGGGTTTTCACCAGCGCGCGTCAATGACCCTACCACCCGCGATGCCATCGCCAACGGGCAGTATATCCTGATCAAGCGCAGTGTCTACGATGCCATCGGTGGGCATAAAAAGCTCCACAATCTGATCGTGGAAGACAAGGCCATTTCAGAACAGGTCAAATGGAATGGTTACCGCCTGATCGTTGCTGACGGGCGCGGAGTGGCGAAAACACGCATGTACACTTCGCTGGCGCAGATGTGGGAAGGTTGGACAAAGAATATCTATCTTGGGTTGTCTGACCGCCCTGGTTTGCTGCTGCTCGGCGTGTTTGGAGCCTTCCTGGCCTCGATGGCAGCGCTGTTCATGCCGGTTTGGCCGCTGCTGGGGCTGACCTGGTATGCGCGCGGCGGCGGGTGGATGGCGCAAGCGATTGTGGCGGAAGCGCTGCTGGTCTGGGCAAGCATCCTGTATCATCGCGCTCACGCGGCAGAGTTGATCGGTATTTCACGCTGGTACGCCGTCACTACGCCGCTGGGGGCCGGGGTTTTCGCCGCCATGATGTTTACATCGGCCTGGAAGGTACTCTCCGGGCAGGGCGTTACCTGGAAGGGACGCACCTATGATCCAAAGGTGATTCGTTAAAGCAGCGCTTGCCGGGTAAGCCAGCGATGGTTGCCCTGGTTTTGAAAAAATAGCCTGAACAACCTGTCAGAATCGGTTAAATCAGCAGCAGCCATGTTCTTTGAGAGCATGAGAAGGAACGAGCCAAGCATGAAATCAAGTGTTGAACAGATCCGCGCACGGTTTGATAAGGATGTGGAGCGTTTTTCCAACCTGGAAACGGGCCAATCCGCCACAATCGATTCGCCGCTCAGCCTGGAATTGGTCACGCGCTCGGCAGCCAGCGTCAGCCCGCATGCGACCCGCCTGCTCGATATTGGCTGCGGGGCGGGGAATTACACCCTCAAGATGCTGCAATCCATCCCCAATCTCGATGTGACCCTGGTGGATTTGAGCCAGCCGATGCTGGAACGAGCCGCACTTCGCACCCGCTCGCTGACCACAGGCGAGATTGTCACCATTCAAGCTGATATCCGCGACCTGGAATTGGGACAGGGGAAATTTGACATCATCCTGGCGGCGGCGGTTTTTCACCACCTGCGTGGCGAGGATGAATGGCGCGCCGTTTTTGCCAAATGTTACGCGGCGCTGGGTGCGGGCGGATCGCTGTGGATTTCAGACTTTATCGAACATTCCATAGCAGGTGTGCAGAACCTGATGTGGGAGCGTTACGGTGAATACCTGGTGAATTTTAAAGGCGAAGCCTACCGTGATCTGGTGTATGGATACATCGCCCAGGAAGACACCCCTCGCTCGTTGATGTTCCAGATCGACATGCTGCGGGAGGTCGGGTTTCAAGAGGTGGAGATCCTGCACAAAAACAGTGTCTTCGCCGCCTTCGGCGCGATAAAATAAACCTGCTCCGGGTTGTGCATGCCCTTCAGCAGGGCATCGGGCTATTTTCCAATGGAACCCGAGAGCACAGGAGATGGCGGCCGTGGCCGTGCTGGAACCGGCACGTGTCTGAACCGGCCCTGCTAGAACCGGCACTAGCGTGGGTTTGTCAATATACCCCAGGAAAAGATATTTTGTGAAAGGCTTTACACAGAGACACACCGAGACTTCACAGAGAAAATCAGAAAAAATGGTTTAACATTCAATCCCGGTGGCGCAGGCAAAAGCTGTTTTTGTGGCCTGGCTGAATAAGAGTAAAATATTCCGGTCGCCCTTCATTCCAGTAAGAAAAAAGGAAAAACTCAATGGGATTCAAACGAATTATATCCGCCGTTGACTCGCACACTGAGGGCGAACCTGCCCGCGTGGTTGTGGGAGGCATACCTGTCATTCCAGGCAATACGTTTAAAGAAAAATGGTTGTGGGCCAAAAAAAACCTGGATGATATTCGCACCTTGCTGTTATTCGAACCGCGTGGGTCCAATATCATGTCTGGCAGCATCATCACAGCCCCGTGTACTCCCGGTGCAGATGTGGGCGTAATCTATATTGAGGTGAGCGGTTTCCTGCCCATGTGCGGTCATGGCACCATCGCCACCTGTACTGTTCTGGTGGAAACTGGCATGGTTGAAGCCAAAGAACCCTATACCGACCTGACGTTGGACACCCCGGCTGGTCTTGTGCGCGCCCATATCCGGGTTCAAGACGGCCAGGTTCAGCATGTGACCATTCAAAATGTGCCATCCTTCTTATACAAATCGGATCTGGTTGTAGATGTGCCCAGCCTGGGAAAGGTAAAACTCGACATCGCCTACGGCGGCAATTTTTACGCCATCGTCCCAGCCGAATCTGTCGGGCTGGAATTGGCACCGACACGCTCGAAGGAAATTGTGCGGATCGGTAACTTAATTCGGGATGCCATTTTTGACCTGGGTATTGAGGTTGTTCACCCTGAGAACCCGGAGATTAATCGCTGCAGCCATGTGCGTTTCATCTCGGCTTCGCCAACTCCGGGTGTTACCACACGCAATGCAGTCTTATATTCCGCCGAAGCGATCGACCGTTCCCCGTGTGGCACCGGCACCTCCGCCGAGATGGCCTATCGTCACGCCAAGGGCCTGCAAAAACTGAACGAAGAGATCATCAGCGAAAGCATCATTGGCAGTGTGTTTTATGGCAACCTGATCGAAGAAACCAGGGTTGGTTCACTGCCGGCGGTCATCCCCACCATCCGCGGGCGGGCGTTCATCTCTGGGCTTCAACAATTTGTGCTCGACCCGCGTGATCCCTGGCCGCACGGCTTTTTCCTGGGTGAACACAGCCGCTGGGGCACGGAACTATAATCTCGGGCAGCGAGCCTGGATGGAACAGGCCAACCCGACCTCATATCTGTTTGAAATAGGACAACATCATGACTCCGCGTAAAGCTCTTGAAGGCGTTTTCCCGCTGGTGCCGTTCGCAATAAAAGAAGATGAATCTCCAGACTATGATGGTCTGGCCGAAAATGTCGATTTTCTAGCCCGCTCCGGGGCGCACGGGCTGGTAGCCTTTGGCTGCATGGGCGAGTTCTACGCGCCATCCGACCAGGAATTCGAGAAATGTGTCGAAGTGGCTGTCCAGGCGGCGGCCGGGCGCATCGCTGTGGTGGTCGGTACCACCTGGCAGAATACCCACGAATGCCTGCGCCGGACTCTATTTTGTGAAAAAGCTGGCGTAGACGGCGTCATGATCGCCGCGCCTTACACCATTAATCCCACCCGGGAAGTGGTGTTGAACCATTTCCGGGCGGTCAACCAGGCCGTCAGCGAAATTCAGATCATGGTTTACAACTACCCACCCCTGGCGCGGGGTTTCAACTGCACGCCTGAATTCTGGGATTACCTGCTGGAATTGGAACATGTCAAAGCACTGAAGGAATCCAACGGCGACAGCTGGCACCGCACCCGGATCCACACCAAGCTGGCCGAGCGCATTAACATCTTCCCGGGCGGCGAGCCGTGGATGTTCAGCGACTTTCTGATGGGCGCCAAGGGTGTGGTCTCCCTGTTCGGTATCACTGTTCCGGATGCCGTCCTGAAGTTTTACGAAGCCCTGCGCCGGCGCGATATTTCCAGCGCTTTGCCCATGGCGCGGACTTTCACCGAATTGGGTAACCTGATCACGCTGGAGAACGAAGTGGCGGCGCTCAAGGCCACCGCTGAGATTGGCGGTCATAAGGCTGGCCGCCCGCGATCACCCTATCCGGCGCTTGACCCGCAGCTGCGAGCTGTATTTGCCGATTATCTAAAGCAGTTAAGCGAGATGGGTGCCAGGCAATAGCCCATTCGCGTTCGGGTTCCACAGCAGCCAGGGCTGGTTCTCAGATCGGCCCTGACTTTTTCTATTTTGAAAGGTATAACTTGATGGGTATCCAACTTACTGATTATGAACAAGACATGCTTTCCGGCAAAAATGGCCCTGGTGTGCAGTTGGCCATGACCATCGTGGTACGGATGGCTGAAGTGCTGCAAGCCCCGGAACTGCTGGCGGTAAGCCAGGCGCATATCGACGGCTGCGGCCTGATGAGCGATTCTGGGTTGGAATTTGCCGAGAAAATGGCTGGCCTGGGGGCGCGGGTATCCGTGCCTACCACGCTGAATATGATCCCGCTCGATCTGCAAAATTGGCGCAAACAGGGCGTGCCCGAAGAATTTGGCTTGAAAGCCACCCGCATGGCGCAGGCTTATATCGATATGGGCTGCATACCCACCTGGACGTGCGCCCCTTACCAGGGTTATCTGGCCCCGGCTTACGGTCAACAGATTGCTTGGGGCGAATCGAATGCCATCGTCTATGCCAATTCTGTTTTTGGGGCGCGCACCAATCGTTACGCAGATTATATGGATATCTGCGCGGCCATCACCGGGCGCGTACCCAAACATGGGCTGCACCTGAAAGAAAACCGCAAAGGCCAGGTGTTGATACGCCTGGTGGATATCGATCCGGTCCTTTTCACGGAAGATACGTTCTATCCAGTGTTCGGATACCTGCTGGGGCAGCTGGTGCAGGACAAAATACCCGTGGTGGTGGGGCTGGAAGCTCAGATCAACAGCGACCAATTCAAAGCAATGGGTGCTGCCGCAGCTTCTTCTGGCGCGGTTGCCCTCATCCACATCGTCGGTCTGACGCCGGAAGCACCCACACAGGAAGAAGCCTTCCAGGGTGCCGAGCCAGAGGAGATCATTGAGCTTCACATGATCGATTTGCTGGCTGCGCGGGAAGAGCTTTCGATTGCGCCCACCCACGGTGGCAAACTGGATGCTGTTGTGCTGGGCTGCCCGCATTTCTCATATATGGAGTTCCAAACCTTGCTGAAGCATATTCGCCAGGCCAACAAACCCCTGCCTGAAGGTGTGCGGTTGATCATTTTAACCAACCAGCTTTCGATGGCCCTGTTGGAACGCGGCGGAATGTTGGATGAGATCACCGGCTTTGGAGCGGAACTCATCATTGACTCGTGCGTTTTCCACTCCCCGATTGTAGGGTCTGGCGCGAAGGTAATCATGACCAACTCGGGGAAGTGCGCCTATTACGCCCCGGGTGAATTGAATACTCAGGTGGTCTTTGGCGACATGGAAGATTGCATTCGCTCCGCGATGCTTGGCGAGATCACCCGCAAGGAGGATGCATGGAAAAGCGCTTGAAAGGCCGGGCATTGGTATCCGCTCACGCCGATGGCCTGGCAGTGGTCTCCACCCAGGCAATCAGTTTTTGGGGCGGCGTAAGCCCGCGCAGCGGAGACATTATCGACCAGCGCCATGAGCGCGCCGGAACGAATATCACCGGTAAAATCTTCGTCTTCCCGGGGGGGAAAGGCTCCAGCACCGGCAGCGCAGTTCTTATGGAGGGCATCCGCAACGGCACAGCTCCAGCCGGGATCATCAATAGACAGGTGGATTCGATCCTATCGTTGGGCGCGATCGTTGCGCAGGAGTTGTACCAACGCACCATCCCGGTGATTGTGCTGAATGATGTTGATTTTCAAAGCATTTGCGAGGGCGACCATCTGATTATTGAGCCTGATGGCAGCATCCTCATTCTTTCAAACAGTGCAGTTGGGTAAAGATGAACCCGGATGTCGTTATTGTTGGTGGAGGCATCGCCGGCACATCCTGCGCTTATTTTCTTGCCCGGGCCGGGTTGAAGCCGCATCTTGTCGAGAAGGGTCCGCTCGGGAGTGGGGCATCGCGCGCTGGCATGAGTCATGTCGTTAGCTGGGAGGAACCTGAGATCCACCTGGAGCTTGGGCGGCATAGCAATGTGCTGTACGAGGAACTGGCTCAGACACTACCGCTGGATATTGAATACCGGCATACCGGCAGCATAGCGATCGTTGAAGAGCCAGAAAAGATGGCGGATATGCGCCAGTTGGTGCAGCGCTTGCAGGCCTGGGGGCTGACCTGCCAAATGCTTTCTTCGCAGGATATGCGCGAATTGGAACCGAATATTTCTGCAAATGTGGCTGGTGGGGCATTCTTTAATGAAGATTCTCAGGTAAACCCACTCTATGCCACCCGGGCATTGGCGCAGGCTGCCGTCCAAATGGGGGCCGTGATCGAACCTTTTAACGAGGTGACCGGTTTTGAATTCTCACCTGGCAGACAGGCCGTGACCGCCGTGCTCACCCAAAAAGGCCGGATTGCCACCGGAGCGGTGGTCATCGCGGCGGGCGCCTGGTCTGGATTGGTTGGTAAATTGGCGGCCCTGGATGTACCGGTATTCCCGCGCAAGGGCATCCTGATCATCACAGTACCTGTCCCCAGGGATTTTCTGCATACAAAAATAATCCTGGCAGCGGGTTATATGGACTCAGTTAAATCCGGCTCCGGCAGCGGTATTTCGGTGGCGGCCAACGTTCAGCAAATGGCGAATGGCAATCTACTGCTCGGCAGCAGCCGGCAGATGGTCGGTTTTGACACGAGTGTGGATCCGAAAGTTGTGGCTACCATGATCCAGCGCAACCTGCGCTTCTTCCCAGGCCTGGCAAGTATTTCCGCGTTGCGCACCTGGGCCGGTTTCCGGCCTTACACGCCTGATCTGCTTCCGATCATCTCACCTGTTGAGCACCTGGGCGGCATGTTCCTGGCGTGTGGGCATGAGGGTATCGGCATCACCGAAGGCCCAATCACCGGAAAGTTGATCAGCCAATTGGTTACCGGACAAAAAACAGACATCGCCATCGAGCAGCTCGCTTTTTCCCGTTTTGCCAGCCATTGAAGAAAGGATACCACTGCTGGTCTGAACCGGCAACGGGCACTATCGCTAGAGCCGGCACGTGTCTGAACCGCAGATTTACGCAGATTTCGACGATTGCGCCTCGTGCTGGAACCGGGACTATCGCAGATTAGAGCAAGTGCGAGAGCAAGAGCGAGAACCGGCACTTTCGCAAAAACCTTTTAACCACGAAGAGCACTAAGGAAGTTCACGGATAACTTGCTGCTGGTTTTTGGTTCTTTGCCCCTGGCCTGTTTTGTTTCGGGAAGGGGGCAAAACTGGTCAGCCAGTGAATAATTTCGAGCAAAGCTGGGCCAGGAGAGAATGATGGGAAAGCTGGATGGAAAAGTTGCTTTGATCAGCGGGGGAAGTTCAGGAATTGGCCTTGCCACTGCCCGGCTCTTTTTAGACCAGGGTGCGCGGGTGGCACTGCTGGCCCGCAGCATTGAGCGCGGCGGGCAGGCTCTGCAGCAGTTGCAGGTTCCAGCCAGCCAGGGGATTTTCATTGCCTGTGATGTCCGCTCACAAGTTGAGTGCCAGCAGGCGGTCGAACAGGCAGTTGGGGCCTTTGGGAGGTTGGATATATTGTTCAACAACGCGGGGGTCATTTATATCGAGCGCTCGGTGCTGGACACGTCTGAAGATCAGTGGAATGAAACCCTGGGCGTCAGCCTGACCGGAACGTATAACCTGTCGCGCTGCGCCATCCCCGAGATTGCCAAGGCAGGCGGTGGAACGATCATAAACAATTCATCCGTTTTTGGCCTGGTGGCAGGCCAGGGGGTTGCGGCGTATTGCGCGGCCAAGGGCGGCGTGATCATGCTTACCAAGGCGATGGCGCTTGATCATGCCGGTGATGGCATCCGGGTCAACTGTATTTGCCCGGGCAGCGTCGATACCCCCATGCTGCAAAGTGAGATGGAAATCCTGGGAGGCCAGGAGAGCATGCGGCCTGCATTTGCTGCGCGCCACCCTTTAAACCGTATCTCCACACCCGAAGAAATCGCTCGCGCGGTTCTTTTTCTGGCCTGTGATGATTCATCCTTCATCACAGGGGCTGCCCTGCCGGTCGACGGCGGGCGTTCAGTGTGGTAGCACAACGGAATGACCCCGGCGTTTGCGCGGGATGGAGTTGCCGATGACAATGCGATTTGGAATCCCAAGACAAAGCCCAACGATGACTTTTTTTGTCGATGGGAAAGCAATGACAGCTTTCCAGGGCGATACGGTTGCCGGCGCCCTGTTCGCAGCCGGGATACGCGCCTGGCGCCGCGCAAGAAGCGGTGAAGAGCGCGGCCTGCTGTGCGGCATCGGGATATGTTTCGACTGCCTGGTGACTGTCGATGGTCAGTCGGATCAGCGCGCATGCCAGACGCTTGTGGAGCCCGGTATGCTGGTTGAAACCAATTTGATCAGTATTCCGGTCAATGGCACCGGAAAGGACAGCCCGCCATGTTAAAAGAATGGGAAGTCGTGGTGGTTGGCGCAGGAGCCGCCGGTTTGAGCGCAGCCCTGGCAGCCGCGCAATCCGGCGCCCAGGTGACAGTGTTGGATGCCTATCCTGCGCCGGGAGGGCAGTATTACCGCCAACCGCCCCAGTATCTTCAAAAGCATGCCACCCGCCGCCAGCGTCAGGGCCGCCAGTTGTGGCAGCAAGCCCAGCAAGCCGGTGTAACCATTATTAATGATTGCCTGGTGTGGTATGCGGATGGCGAGAGGCAAATCATCGCCAGGACAGCGCTGGACTCATACGAAGTCCATGCCCATGCCCTGATCCTGGCATCCGGCGCATACGAACGCCCGGTGGCATTCCCGGGTTGGACGCTGCCGGGTGTCTTGATGACCAGCGCTGCGCAAACCTTACTCTACCAGCATATCCTGCCAGGAAAGCGGGTCTTATTGGCGGGCACCGGACCGCTGCAACTGGTTGTAGCCAAAAAACTCTTGGACGCTGGCGCCGAGCTGGCGGGTGTGCTCGAAGGCAATCCGGTTGCGAGACGGGCAGTGAGACACATCCCCGCGCTTTGGGGGCAGTGGGAGCGCATCGCGGAGGGGCTGGCGAGTTATTTGACCATGCTCTGGCATCAGGCCCCTTACCGGACCGGCTGGGGTATTGTGGAAGCGCACGGCGTCAGCCAGGTGGAAGGCGCCACCATTGCGCGCCTGGACGATCAATGGCGGCCCATTCCAGGCAGTCACCAGCGCGTTGCCTGCGATACCATTTGCATCGGATATGGTTTGATTCCTTTTAACAGCCTGTCACGGCAGATGGGCGCGGAGCAGTCCTGGAATGAAGCCCTGGGCGGGATCGTGCCAGTGCGCGATGATAATTTGCAAACCAGTATCGCGGGAGTGTACGCGGCGGGCGATGGCGCCGGGATCGGTGGAGTGCGCATGTCCATGATCGAAGGGCGCATCGCCGGGTTTTGTGCGGCAGCCGGGCTGGGCCACGCCCCGCAAACCCTGGCGCTGCAGCAGGCCAAGAAGCAGCAGAAGAGCGAAGCAGTCTTTCAGCGTCTGTTGATGGATTTGTTTACCCCCGGGCCGGGCGCTTATGAACTTGCCAGCGATGAAACCCTGATTTGTCGCTGCGAGGGTGTCACCAAGCGCAAATTGGCGCAGGCGGTGGCTCATAAGGCCAGTACGATGATGGAGTTAAAATCGGAGACACGCTGCGGGATGGGTGAATGCCAGGGCCGCATCTGTGAACAGGGCGTGCTGCATTATCTGGAACAGGTTAGCCGGCAGCCGGTGGATGCCAGCAGCGTCTATCATTTGCGCCCACCTGTGTTTCCACTGCCGATCGATGTGCTCGGCAGAACCCCGCTAGTCTGAACCGCAGATTTACGCAGATTTCGATGATTACGCAGATTAGAGCAGGATCCAAACTATAGAAGGAGGTTTTTTATGCGTGTATCAAGAGTAATACAAGCAGTCGATGCTCATGCGTGCGGCGAACCTGGGCGAGTCATCGTGGGCGGCGTGCCCCATATCCCGGGCGCGAGTATGTACGACAAGATGGTTTACCTGCGGGATAACGCCGATTGGCTGCGCAAGCTGATGCTGCGCGAGCCTCGCGGCTATCCGGCAGCCAACTGCAATTTGATCCTGCCTCCCACCAATCCACTCGCTGAAGCCGGGTATGTCATCATGGAGCAAGTGGAGTATCCGGGCATGTCCGGAACCAACACCATCTGTGTCGCCACGGTGCTGCTGGAGACCGGTATGATCCGGATGGTCGAGCCAGTCACCGAGTTTACACTTGAATCACCGGCTGGGCTGGTTAAAATTCATGCTGAATGTGCCAACGGGAAGGTAAGACAGGTGACTTTTCGCAATGTGCCCGCTTTTGCGGTTTACCTGGATGAAATCATCGATGTGCCGCACCTGGGAAAGGTGAAGGTGGATGTGGCTTACGGTGGTATGTTTTATGTGATCGCGGATGCCGAGCCGTTTGGCCTGTCGATCCGACCGGAAGAGGGCGGCGAGATCGTGCGCATCGGCGAGATGATCAAAGCGGCTGCCCAGCAGCAGCTTCCGGTGGAGCATCCGGAACAGCCCGGTTTCAACGGGATCACCATCGGACAGCTTTCCGCGCCGCCGACCGCCCCGGGCGCACACCGTAAGAACGCTGTCATCGTTTCCACCGGGAAGCTGGATTGGGACAAACCCGGCACCTGGAAAGGCGCCATCGACCGCTCGCCCTGCGGAACAGGCACAAGCGCCAAAATGGCTGTTTTATATGCCAAAGGGCTGCTTGGCTTGAACCAGGATTTTCATCACGAAGGCATCCTGGGCACCATCTTTACCGGGCGATTGGTGGAAGAGACCCAGGTCGGGCCCTACAAAGCGGTAGTGCCCACCATCAGCGGGCGGGCCTGGATTACCGGGATGGCGAGCTATATGGTTGACGCCGAAGATCCCTTCCCTGAGGGCTATACGATGGGCGATATTTGGGGATAAATCAACCCATGACTGTGTGTCTGAACCGCAGATTTACGCAGATTTCGACGATTACGCTGATTAGAGCAAGTGCGAGTGTCGATCGGTGGGGTTCCCTTAGGAGCCTGCTGAAAAGTCCCCTTTTGAAAATCATATTTTCGAAAAGTAGGTGATTATATCGATATTTAGGCCATATTTTCCGTTGTAATCCCAAAACATAGCCAAATTCCTGGCCTGCTGTGGATAATAATTTCACGGGATCTTCTGCAATAGTGGTTTTTCATAGCACTCTTAGGGTTTCAGATCGCTGGTTTTGCCCGCATTCTTCCCCAGCATTCCGGCATAGAGGGCCTGCAGGTTTTCGATATCGGTCTCGACATGTTCGCCCGGGGTATAGACCGCCCCAAAGCTGATCTGCTTGCGACCGAAATCGAGGAAGCCCGGTACGATCGGCACATTGGCGCTTCTGGCGATGTGATAAAAGCCAGTCTTCCACTGCAGCACCTTTCCGCGGGTACCTTCGGGGGCAACCACCAGGATCAGGCGGGGCTTCTGGTTAAATGAGCGCGTCATCTCGCCAACCACGCCGTTGGGCTTGCTGCGATCGATCGGAATCCCCCCACACCATTTGAAAAACAGGCCGAAGGGCTTGCGAAACAGGGAGTCTTTGCCCATCCAGCTGATCCTGGCCTGGATGGCAAAGGCTGTGGCAAGCATCATGATGAAGTCCCAACTGGAGGTGTGCGGGGCGGCGATCAGGACAAATTTGGGAATATCTGGCAGACCGTTCTGAATCTTCCAGCCAAAGATCGTCAGCAGGAATTTTGAAAGCCCGCGCAGCAGCCTGGTGAGAAGCGGTGTATCGAAAACAGTGGTTGTCATCGGATATCCTTTTTAGCCGTGCTAGAACTGGCACTATCGCTGTGTAGAATGGTACTTTTCGGCGGGAATATTGCCCGTGCAGCCCCGGGTACCATTATGGGTTGGCGGCTGATTGCCAGAATGTGTACTTCCGGACAGGTGGGTAGAATTGTTTCGATGAGTTGCGCGCAGGCGCTTAAAAGGTGGTCGCAGTGACTGAGCAGCAGCAGGATGTTTTTTTCACGCAGATGCTCGATCAGTAAGACTGTCAGCGGGCGGGGGGAATCCTGGGTGACGCCCAGAAGTGAGGCAGCGCTTGGCAGCAGCAGGGCCGCTTCCCGCAGTGTCTCGAGTTCCAGCAGCCAGACGCCATCCGGGAATTGATCCGCCAACTGGGCAGCGGCAGACAGGGCCAGATTCGCGCGGTCTGTTGGTACCGTAACCAGCCGGTTTGATGCGAGCAGCTCTTTTATTTGGGCAATTTCAGCCTGGTTTGCGGCGATGGGGGGGATGGGCTGCGGCAGGTTGCCGAGCGCGGTCTGGGGATCAATCGTAAGGAGAACCTGCTGGAGGGCCTGAGACACTTGCCGCGCGGAATCAAAACGATCGGTGGGGTTCTTCGCCAGCAGGCGCAGGATGATTGCTTCCAGGGCGGGCGGTATATCCGCGCGCGCGTGACTGGGCGGGGCGACCGGTTCTAATAAGTGTTGGGTAAGAACGGCGCGGTCATCATAGTCGGAGAATGGGACTCGTCCGGTCAGCATTTCATACAGCAGCGCGCCGAGGGCATACAGGTCTGAGCGGATATCGGCGGGTTGTCCGGCAATCACTTCGGGGGCAAGGTAGAAGATGGTTCCGGCACTATCGCTTTCGGTGGGCAGGTTTTCTACACCCAGGGGCCGCGCCAGGCCAAAATCGGCCAGTTTTGCGAACATCTGAAAACCGTGTTTCTCGATGAGCACATTCCCGGGTTTGAGATCGCGGTGCACAAAACCCTGGTTGTGGGCATATTCGAGCGCTTCGCAAATTTGCTGCCCAAGATCGATGATTCTGGCAAAGGTAAATCCGCGCAGTTCATCCAGCCCGGTTCCGTGCACCCATTCCATAACGATGTAAGGCCAGGGTTGGCTGGCGCCGGTGTCGACTGTGCCGGTTTCGTAGACAGCGATGATGTGGGGGTGTTTGAGTTGAGCGCTGATCTGAGATTCTTGCGTAAACTGCCCCAGGGTAAGGGCATTGGCTTTCTGAGGGTTGACAATCTTGACGGCTACGTCACGGTTGTTTGGAATGTCATGAGCGCGGTAGACAATGCCCATGCCCCCCCGGCCGATTTCCGCATCCAGATGGTAACGCCCGTTGATGAGCGCGCCAATTCCAAAGGCAGTTGGCGCGGGGTTGTCTTTTTGGAGGGCTTGCATGAGGCGGGCGATGAGTTTGTTTGTCATTGTAGAGTTAGTGTTATTTGGCAGGAGCGTGTCTGAACCGGCACGTGCTAGAACGGGCACATGCCTGAACCGCAGATTTACGCAGATTAGGATGATTACGGCCCTGCTAGAACGGGCACTATCGCAGATTAGAGCAAGTGCAAGAGCAGGAACCGGCGCTCGTGTTCTTTGCCGGTTGTGGCAATCTCCGGTTAATCGGTAATGTCCGAGGCGAGAGGGTGTCACTGATTAGAAGGAGATTGCCACGCGGGAGAACGCCGCTCGCAATGACGGAAAAAAAGTTGCACCGCACCGGTCAAGAAAAGCCAGACCGAATAATCCTGCAAATAAATATTATAATATTTATGGGTTCAAATATGCATATTCTCGTGATCTCTGATATTCACTCGAATTATACAGCGCTTGATGCGGTGATCAAGGATGCTGGCAATTTCGATCAGGTGTGGTGCCTGGGCGATGTGGTCGGTTATGGACCTGAGCCGGATGAATGTATCCGCAGGCTGCGCGAGTTTGCGCCGGTGTGCCTGGCGGGAAATCATGACCTGGCGGTGGCGGGCAGTTTGGGGTTGGGGGATTTCACAAAGGAGGCGCGCGAGATGATTGTGTGGACGCGCGCCCGGATTTCTGGCTCGCATCTCAATTGGCTAAAATCAAACCCTTCCACGGCGCTGATCATGGAGCATGGCATCACGTTGGTGCATGGCAGCCCGCGCGACCCGATCTGGGAATATATCAGTGCGAGGGAGGTGGCGAAGGATAACCTGGGTTTTATCGATACGCCGGTATGCTTGAATGGGCATACGCATATGCCCGTTATTTATCGCAAGCCGTGGGATGGGTTGAAAGTTTTGGAAGAGCGGCTGCCGGTCAATACGCCGATCCGGCTGACGCTGGACCGGATGTTTATTAATCCGGGAAGTGTGGGGCAGCCGCGCGATGAGGATCCGCGCGCGGCTTATGCGCTTATTGATCTCGAGGCGATGAGCTTGACTCACCGGCGGGTACAGTATGATGTTTCGGCGACGCAGAAATTGATGAAGGCGGCCAGGCTGCCCGGCAGTCTGATCCGGCGCTTACGTTTTGGACAATAAGAGCATGAAGCGTATTCGGTAGATAATGGGTGCCATAGCCCGGAGATTTATCTCAGGGTTTGCAGGGAGGTTTTGTGCTGCGGCCCTGCTGATGTACTCAAAAAGGAGGAAGGAAGATGTATAGAAGAATCCTGGTGCCTCTGGATGGTTCGAAAGTGGCTGAAGGTGTTTTGCCGCACGCGAAGGCGTTGGCGTATTCGGAAGGGGCCGAGTTGATTTTGTTGACGGTGGGGGCCAACCCGGCGTTGGATTTCGCTTTTTCTGATCCGGGGTTGGCTGATCTCGCGGTGCAAGAGCAGGAGGAGCGCAGTAAAAAGTATATTGGTGAAATCGAAAGCCAGCTCAGGGAGGCGGGGTTCAAAACTGCCAGCCTGCTGCGGGTGGGTTCGGTCGCCGAGGTGATCCTGGGGGTGGCGGAGGAGATGCAAATTGATGTGATCGCCATGTCTACGCATGGGCGCACCGGGCCGGCGCGCTGGCTGCTCGGCAGTATCGCTGAGCGGGTGGTGCGCAGTTCGAAGGTGCCGGTGTTGTTGATCCGCGCGACGGCGTGAATGTAGTAACCGGGTACTATCGCTAGTCTGAACCGGCCCTGATGGAACAACCGCTTTGCGTGCTGGAACGGGCACTATCGCAGATTTACGCAGATTACGATGATTACGCCTCGTGCTGGAACCGGGACTATCGCAGATTAGAGCAAGTGCGAGAACCGGCACTATTGGCCGTGCTAGAACCGGTACTATCGCAAAAAACCTTAACCACTAGAACACGGAGTTCACTGATGGAACAACCGCTTCGCGAGAGTTTAATTTTTGAGAAAATCTTGCGAAATCGGCGATAGTTGATCGCCAATCGATGCAGGAATATTCTGGATGCCTATATTCGTGGACGACGAGGGTTTAGCCCAAAGGCAGCAGCTTGTCGAAGACGGAAAATTGCCGAATTGTTGCAACGCACATGCGTTGTGCTGCTGATGACAATTCCATTATTCAAATTAAAATTCAGGGTTGAACTTGTTTATCGAATGCGCAAGCTAAAACTCAGGTGGGTTTCTCGGCTTTGACCTGCTCGGCTACCTTTTTGACAATGGCGCCCAGTGCGGCGCCAGGGCCGGCAAGCGCTGCCAGGGCAACTTCCGCGATGTCTGGGGCGATGCGTTTTAGTGTGCGCAGTTTTCGGCTGAGCCAGGTTTCATCGACCGGCCCGCTTTTGAGCGCGGCTGTTTCGATTTCCTTTATTTCAGCCTGCAGGTCTTGCTTTTCTTGCGCGGGGCGGGTGGATTGCTCGATGGCGTGGTAGACCGGCGCAAAAATATTTTGGGTGGAGGCGTTGTTAATGACAATGTTCTTGTCACGCCCAACAAAGTCACCGCCCTGGGTGTTGATATTGCCGCCAATGTATGCGCCG
>CAIMZS010000031.1 GCA_903846015.1 uncultured Anaerolineae bacterium
CCATTTCAATTTATTTAGGTATTTCAATTTTGGTGGGTGTCATATTAGTTATTGCCATTCGTTTTGCGTTTGCTAAGAACGAAAACATTGCGGCTGCAGTAACCTGGGGTTTGCTCGGTAATATTCTGGGGATTGGTTTTGCCGCCATATCTGATATCTGGATTAATGGATACAGCTTTACAGCAGCAATTGTAGGCGAATTTTTACCGGCAGCGGGGCCAAACGTGGTATTCGCCACTATACTAGTTCCATTACTGGTGGTTGCATATTCGGCTGTTCAGCGTCAATCTGGTCGTTAGCTTAAATAAAAGCCAGGAAGCCGTTATCATAACGGCTTCCTGGATGGTGGGTATTTTTTATGCTTGTTGCTTGGCGTTATCGCAACCGTAATTCTTTAATACAGTGGTTTGATCCGCGCGCGTGGGTCATTTTCTATTTATGTTTCCTATTTTCAACGCTTGCCTTTTGGGATGTGCGTTTCCTGCTGCCATTTTTCATCATCTCATGGTTTTGGCTGTTGACTTCCGGTCTCAAGTGGACAGAGGTGCGCCGTCCTTTCCTGTTTATAGGGTTATTTGTTTTCTTTTTCGCTATTTTGACTTTTATAACAGGTCGTGGCGGTCAGGAACTTTATAAACAAGAGCACCTCATTTTCCAGTTTGCCGCACCGTTCTCAATTTTGGGTTGGCACCCCACCTTGGATGTTACAGTAGAGCGAGCTTTTTTTGCCGTCAGCCAATTTGTGCGTGTTTTTAGTATTGCCGTGATGACGATTCTAATCCCTTATTCGCTTAATCCTGCCTTATACGGCATTACCTTTAAAGGGCTTGGCCTGCCTGACAAAATTGCATATGCAATGGATCTTACGATGCGCTTCGTCCCTACGTTTGGACGAGATTTTCAACTTACGATGGATGCACAGCGGGCTCGTGGTTATGAACTTGAGAAAATAAGTGGGGGTTTAATTCAGCAAGTCCGAAAACTGGGCCCGATCATTGTCCCTGTGACAATTCATGCCATTATTGGTTCAGAAGATATTATTGACGCGATGGATTTGCGTGCTTTCGGAATTGGTCCGCGCACATGGCTCGAAGAATTGATTTACCAAAGGCGCGATTTTATACTTATCGGTATTGGTGTAATCATGGTAATTGCTTCGATTGCGATAAGTATTTCTGGTCATGGAACCTTTTGGGTACCAGATCAGCTTATTATCTGGGCATCTGGGCATTAAATCTCAACAATCCGAAACAAAAAACCCGCTCGATAATGAGCGGGTTTTTTGTTTCGGATAATGGTGCTCAATAAGAGCTTGCCTGAATCAGCTATTTTTTTCTCGGTTATTGAAGTCGATTTCGAGCAAAACATTCAGACCGATGGATACACCCTGCAATAAGAGGAACATGCCAAGTCCATTGATGAGGGGGATTGCTATATTTACATAAACCCAGTTTTTGGCCTGCGGATTGGTCAGGAGTGTAGATAAAGCGGTACCCTGGCTAAGTTCCTGCAGAACTAAGACTTGTCCGACGATTACAGCCACAATCCCTACCAGTGCCACCCAGGAAAAAATCCCTGAAATTGTGGCAATCAAGTTAAGACTGCGAGGTTTGTAGTAAATCGGTTCAGATTCTTCCACTTCCACTTCGTTTTCAATTGTTTGTTCAGACATATGTTTTTCTCCTTGTGTGATGGTCAAGTTTAACACAAAACGTGCGGTAAAATTTACTAATGTTGAAATTCTTTAGGTGGCTTCCCTCGCTTTGTTTGATGGTAATCATATTTTTAATGTCTAACACCCCCTCAACCAGTATCCCCAACTATGGTTTTTGGGATACCTTTGTAAAAAAGGGTGGGCATATGACAGGCTACGGTCTGCTGGCTTTATCTTATTGGTTTGGTTTCAAATTCGATCGAAAAAAAGGTTGGTTGGTGTGGCTGATGGCTCTTTTATATGCCGCCAGTGACGAATTTCACCAATCATTTACCCCAGGAAGACACCCATCCCCGGTGGATGTATTATTCTTTGATGGAGGCGGGGCTTTGCTTGGTATTTTATTCCGAAAGGGTTGGAAGCGCATAAAAGCCAAAAGTCCGGATAAACCAGCGTAATTGAACCATTCTCACTAATATAGATGGCAAAGTTTATTCGAACTCCAGTTCAAACTCTTCATCAAGATTCCAATCATCCGAACGCGAAATAAGGATGTCCCCGAATAAGGTATCTTGAGAAGCCGAGACGCGGTAACGCTTAACCAGTTCAAGCAAAGCAAGAAAGGTAACAACCAATTCCAGACGAGTGCTGGCTTTCCCGAGCAGCTCGCGGAAACTTGAATGTTTGTTTTTGTTTAACACTTCAGAGATGTAGGCGATTTTCTCGCGAATTGTTATTCGAGGGGCGGAGATGACGGTGCCGAGAGATTGTTTTTCTTTCTCCTGCAGAAAAGTGCTGCGAGCTGCATCCAAAAGATCAGAAAGGCTGATATCGTTCCAGTCGAGACGCCCTTCCACTTTGGGTGGGGGAGCAATGCGCAAATAAGTGTGGAGTCCCAGAGTTTCGCGTTGCTCGAGCAGGCTAGAGATTTCTTTGAAGCGCTTGTAGATGCGCAGTTGACGGGCCAGGTTTTCGGCTGGGTCTTCCTCGCCAATTTCGCGCACAGGTGGGCGAGGCAGCAGCGCTTCTGACTTAATTTGGATCAATTTGGCCGCGATAACTAGAAATGCTGAAATCTCATCCGGGCGAACATCCTGCAACTGTCGGATGTGTGTCAGGTATTGCTCGGTAACCATCGCCAAGGCTATCGCGGTAACATCCAATTCTGCATGCTCGATGAGTCGCAGGAGCAGGTCAAGCGGGCCCTCATAGACTGGGGTGGTAAAGGAATAGTTTCCGGTTTGGCGGCTGGCGATGTTCAGATCCATAGACGCCAAATTATATCATCTTGATAAAGTTGTGATACTAAACGGTATAATTCACCTATGACGATTTCAAAATTGACTCATGTAGACGATAATGGTCACGCCAGCATGGTGGATGTGGGTGCCAAGGACGATACAGCACGCACTGCCATTGCTAAGGGCGAAATTACCATGAAGCCAGAGACATTGGCGCTTATCCGAGCTGGTGCTATTAAAAAAGGCGCTGTATTGGTGGTGGCGCAGTTGGCCGGTATCATGGCTGCCAAAAAGACTTCTGATCTCATTCCTCTCTGTCATCCAATCGCCCTTACCAAGGTGGATGTGGAACTGGATCTCGACGATGCACTTCCGGGTGTATTGATCACAGCCGTTGCCAGAACTGTTGGAAAAACGGGTGTTGAAATGGAAGCGCTAACCGCAGTTTCGGTGGCAGCTTTGACGGTTTATGACATGGCGAAGGCTGTTGAAAAGACAATGAAGATTCAGAATATCCGTTTGGTGGAAAAACATGGTGGTAAGAGTGGAGATATCAAGAATGAGTGAATCAGCATCAACCGGTAAGAACCACGTCAAGGTGTTATTTTTTGCTACCTTGCGCGACAAAGCTGGTACAAGATCTACGGAACTGGATGTACAGGATGGTGCGACCATTGGGCTTATAAAAACCCTGCTAGTCTCCGAATACCCGGGGCTGGCGGGCTTGATGGAACACTGCCTGGCATCGATTAACCATGAATATCGTTTCGACGAATCTGAAATTCCAGAAAAAGCAGAGATTGCTTTTTTTCCCCCGGTTTCCGGAGGCTGATCATTCAGCTAACGGCCCGAAATCAAAAAAAATACAAACAGGAAATGGACCTTTCGATCATGCACCCAATAAACTTTCCCACTATTTTCTCCATCACAGAAGATGAGATCGATCTCAACGATCTTGTCGATAAAATTACGATGACATCAACAGGCGCAGCAGCCATTTTTGCCGGTATGGTGCGCGGGGTAACAACGCGAGATAATCCTCACGAAACCGTTTATCTTGAATATGAAGCATACAAACCAATGGCCGAAGCAAAAATGAAGCAAGTTGCCGATGAAATCCGCGATCGTTGGCCGGTCATTGAAGGGATTGCCATCATTCAACGTATTGGGCGATTATACCCACGCACACCCACTGTGTTAATTGCATGTAGTGCTGCCCACCGGGATACGGGCGTTTTTGATGCTGCCCGGTATGGCATTGACCGTCTGAAAGAAATTGTTCCAGTTTGGAAAAAGGAATTTGGCCCGCAGGGAGATGAATGGGTCGAAGGTGAATATATTCCTAAAGATGGAGAATAGTGGGAAGCCCCAGAAACAAATGTTTAATTGCCTATGCCAATTTATCATGAGACTCCGCGATTAATTCTGCGTGCATTCCGCGCATCAGACCTTGATGTTTTCTTGTCCTACCGCAACGATGAACTGGTTTATCGTTACCAGGGGTGGGATGTACCCTATTTGGAAGAAGATGCGTTGCAATTCATTGCCAAAATGAAGGTGAGTATCCCGGGTACGCCGGGCGAATGGTTCCAGATGGCCATCGAACGTAAGGATAGCTCTCAAATGATCGGTGATATTGCTTTTCATATCACCAAGTCAAATCCGCGTATGGCCTATATTGGGTACAGCCTGGCCCATTCTGCCTGGGGATATGGTTTTGCTAGCGAGGCTGTTTGGAAAACACTCGATTATCTTTTTCGTGTATTGGATCTGCACCGAGTTGTTGCGGATTGCGATATCGAAAATGCTGAGTCGATTCGATTGTTGGAACGGATCGGTTTTCGCCGTGAAGCGTATTATCTCGAAAGTTACTGGCTTGCACGAGAAAAAACCTGGGGAAGCGAATACTTATATGCCATCTTGCAACGGGAATGGGTAATAAGATGAATATCACCTGTCTTAACTGTGGTAGACCATACCCAGATAGCGGTACGCCGTACAAATGTCCAAAATGCGGTGGGTTATTTGATATTTCTGACCTGGAATTTGATCCTACACAAGTGGATTATGCCCAACGTGGGGTATGGCGGTACCGCCATACCTTTGGGAGTTTGTCTACAAATTGTGAACCTGTTTCGTTGGGCGAAGGCGCTACGCCGTTGGTGTGGGCGGATGCCTTTGGCCGGCAGATTGCTTTTAAGTGCGAATTTTTAAATCCGACAGGGTCGTTCAAGGATCGTGGTACCTCGCTGATTACCACTTTCCTTAAGTCTCGTGGGGTAAACGCCGGCTTGGAAGATTCTTCCGGGAATGCTGGAGCCTCCTTTGCTGCTTACGCAGCGCGCGCTGGGATAAAGGCCAAAATTTATATTCCAGCTGCCGCCAGTGGCCCGAAGCGCCAGCAAATCGAATTTTACGGTGCAGAATTGCGCGCTATAGAGGGAACACGCTCTAATGTATCAGAAGCGCTAGAAAACGCCCTGTGGACGGGTTCTAGCGCCTCTGATGCCGCTTATGCCAGCCATGCATACCTTCCGATAAATATCCCCGGTTATGCAACGGCCGCATATGAGATTTTTGATCAGATCGGTTGTGCGCCTGGGTCAGTGGTTGTTCCTGCAGGACAGGGTGGCCTACTGTTAGGGTTGTATCGTGGTTTTAAGGCCCTAAAACATGCGTGCTTGACCAATTCAATCCCGTACATGCTTGGTGTGCAGGCACGCGCCTGTTCGCCACTGTGGGTGCTTTCCACAGTAGGCAATTCGGCAATGGGTTTTATTACAGAAGGCCAGACATTGGCAGAGGGGGTCCGGGTCAAGCGACCGCTGCGAGCTGGAACCTTGCTGCAAATGGTCGAAGCGGGACAGGGCGCGTTTGTTGCAGTCGACGAGGCGGATATTTTGCCAGGACGTGACGAACTGGCAAAACGGGGGTTATATGTAGAGCCGACGTCTGCGCTGGTATGGTCAGCGCTTGAGCAGACTATAGCGCACCTGCCACAGCCTGTAGTGGTAATGTTGACAGGGTCGGGCTATAAATCCGCGATTCCGACAAAGCTTAAGGCATAGGCAGCCGTTCGATAATAATCAGATGGGTAGAAATTCTGAAGTAGAAACTCTTTTGGATGATTTTATTTAAGTAAATTTGAAAACGGGCAAACCTGGAGGAATCATGGAGAAAATTGTTATTACTGGAATGGGAACAGTCAATTCCACTGGGCTGAGCGTTGACGAGTCTTGGAATAACGTTATTAATGGTATTTCTGGAGTGGGTAAGATCACCTTATTTGATTCAACTGGTTTTAATGTCAAGATTGCCTGCGAGTTGAAAGGGTTTGACCCTGCCAGGTATATGGATGCGAAGGAAGCGCGCCGTCGAGATCGTTTTGAACAGATGGGTGTGGCTGCTGCCAAAGAGGCGATAGCGCAATCAGGTTTGCAAATCACTGACACCAACCGGGCGCGAATTGGCGTGGTTGTGTCCTCTGCGATTGGTGGAATGAAGTCTTTGCAAGATGCTATCATCACGATGAAGGATGAAGGTCCGCGCCGTATCAGCCCGTTTTTAATTCCGATGCTGATGCCGAATGGCGCTTCCGGATTGATTGCAATCGATTATGGTATTAAAGGACCCAGTTTTTCGGTTGCATCTGCTTGCGCTTCCGGGGCTGATGGTATTGGCATGGCCTGGATGATGCTGAGAGCTGGGATTATCGATTCTGCTGTGACGGGTGCGGCAGAATCGACGGTGTGCGAGGTAGGTGTTGGGGCCTTTGATCGTATTGGCGCCATGAGTCGACAGAATGATGATTATTCGATGACGCCCGCGCCTTTTGATAAGAATCGGGATGGGCTGGTGATGGGCGAAGGCGCTGCTGTGATTGTGCTCGAACGCGAGAGTATTGCCAGGGCGCGCGGTGCTGTTATTCTGGCTGAACTTGCCGGATACGCCGGCACTGCCGATGCATACCATGTTACTGCGCCGGATTCAAATGGGATGGGAGGTGCGGCTGCTATTCGGGCGGCACTGGATATCGCTGCCGTCAATTATGATGAGGTTGGATATATTAGTGCTCATGGTACTGGTACACAATTGAATGATGCATCAGAAACAAAGGCTATTAAGGGCGCTTTTGGAAATCAAGCCTATAAATTGGCGGTGTCTTCCACAAAATCGATGACCGGGCATATGATGGGTGCGACTGGCGCACTGGAGGTAATTTTTAGCGTACAGGCTGTGCGTGAAGGAATTCTCCCACCCACTATTCATTATGAGACGCCTGACCTCGAATGTGATCTGGACTTTATTCCCAATAAGGCTCGTGAGAAGAAGATTAATGTGGCCATTTCAAATGCTTTTGGTTTTGGGGGCCATAATGCTGTCCTGGTGGTAAGAAAATATGTGTAATGCGGAAAATACAGCGCAATTTGCACGATAAAAGTAAAATAATATGATATAATCTCGCTTCGCGTGTATTGGACTGCTGTGAAGCAGTATTTCATTCTGGTAAGGATATATAAGAAATGACCGACCTGTTGAAGTCTGTAGAGGCTGCTGCCAACCCTAAAATCCCCGATCTGCGTCCTGGCGATGCAGTATCGGTTCACGTTCGTATTAAAGAAGGCGAACGCGAGCGTATCCAGGAATTCAAAGGTACCATCATCCGCATTCGCCATGGCGGTGTTGCTGGCACTTTTACAGTTCGCCGGATTGCCACCAATGGTATTGGCGTGGAGCGTACTTTTTTGCTTCGTTCACCCCGCATCGATAAGGTAGTGGTGGAACGCCATTCCGAGGTTCGCCGGGCCCAGTTGTATTTCCTGAGGGGAAGAACTGGTAAGGCAACTCGCTTAAAACAAAAGTTTAATTAGTATTATCGATATGAACAAAAGGGCGCAGAGATGCGCTCTTTTGTTTTAAGCGGCAATTTTGCATGATAGAATGATGGAAATTCACATTTAAAGGAATACAAGCATGCCCACTTCTATTATTGGCATTACCACACGCACGGCCCCCGTTCCGCCATCGTCCCTGTCATCTGCAATGCTTCAAATGTCTTATATCAACGCAATCCTTCAGGCGGGTGGTGTGCCGGTGTTAATTCCATCTGCCCTGACTGAAAATGGCTGGAAGCAGTTGTTTAAGCGTCTCGATGGAATTTTGTTCACTGGGGGTGGGGATATCGCAACCGAACTTTTCCACGGTGAGCCCCACCCGGCTGTTTACGGTATCGATGCTCCTCGTGATGAAATTGAATTGGGACTTGCTAGAGTTGCAGCTGAAGAGGGAAAGCCGTTCTTGGGGATTTGCCGAGGTCTGCAGATTGCAAATGTAGCGCTTGGTGGCACCCTTTATACGCATATTCCAGATCAGCATCCAAACGCTGTCTTGCATGAATATCCTGGCGAGGATGGCATTGAGGCTCGAACTGCGTTGGTCCATCTTGTAAGAATTGAAGAGGGCAGCCAGATGAGTAAAATTTTGGCTGAGCCAATTTTGCAAGTAAACAGCCTGCATCACCAGGGTATTAAGGATTTGGCCCCGGGTTTTAGATCTGTGGCTTATGCTCCGGATGGGTTGGTTGAAGCAGTTGAATTGCAAGAACATCCTTTTGGGATTGCTGTTCAGTGGCATCCCGAATGGTTGACCGACCAGGAACCAATCCGAAGGCTTTTCAAAGCCTTTGTGGATGCAGCCTCAGCGCATTAACCCACGATCTTACACATGCCTGATAATTATAATAATCCGATTGGGGTATTTGACTCTGGCGTTGGTGGGCTATCTGTTCTGCGAGCCATTCGTGCGCAAATTCCCCAGCAGCCTGTTTTGTATCTGGCTGACCAGGTACATGTGCCGTATGGACCGCGACCGCTGACGGAAGTACAGGCTTTTTCAGAACAGATCACACGCTTTTTATTGGCGAATGGTGCCAAGCTGATCGTGGTGGCATGCAATACGGCCTCTGCAGCCGCGCTTACGCATTTGCGTAAGACTTTCCAGAGTGTTTCATTTGTTGGAATGGAGCCAGCTATTAAACCTGCGGCTGAACAAACCCGCAGCGGCGTGGTGGGTGTATTGGCGACCCCGGCAACCTTTCAAGGAGCTTTATACGCTTCCGTCGTTGAGCGTTTTGCGCAGGGGGTGACTGTACTGCAGGATGCGTGTCCGGGATTGGTAGGCCAAATTGAGAAGGGCGAACTTGATAGCATTGAAACGGAGTCAATTCTCAGAGCGGCCCTCGCTCCAATGTTGGCGAAGGGAATTGACACAGTAGTTTTGGGCTGCACCCATTACCCGTTTGTGATTCCCCTTATCAAACTGATTGTGGGCGAATATGTACGGGTGATTGACCCGGCTCCAGCAGTTGCGAGGCAGACAAGGCGCTTACTTGAACCGGGATTAATGCCTGAGTCGGTGAATGAGGTTACCGATATTGTTTATTATTCGACCGGGTCGGCGGCTGCCATGCAAGGACTTTTACAAAAATTAATGGGTGAGACTGGCATGGTGAAAGAATTACACTGGAATAATGGTCAACTTGCCAAATAAGGCCTTAAACAAGCCTTTTTACAGCCTTTGGCGATATCTAGCTGAATACCTTCAGGGGTAAATTAAGCAGCATCCGCCGGTATTACACCCAGGTCGATGGCTGTGAGTTGGATTTTCTCAAACTCCCAGAAGGCCAGGTTTTTGGCTGGCAGTTTTTTTTCTGCTTTAACGCGTTCAAACAATCCCTGATAGCTAAGCGGGATGGATGCTTGTGGATTAAGCTCGAGTTTTTGGGCAAGAGCTTTGATTTGCGCAGGGGTTTCTGCTTCGATTTCAACGAATTTGCCGAAAGGAAGTTCATCAAGCGTTATCAGGGCGGTTTCAAAAGTGTACATGGCGCGGTATTTTTCATAGACGGCTGCCACGCGATAGCCCAGAGATTCGATAAATTTTTGGGCTAAATCAAAATCATTGACCACTAGCTCAATTTCTGTGCGTGAGAGTGCGCCGTCGATGCGTTCCCCTGCGTCTTTAAAGGTCAGACGCACATCATCATATTTGCGTAAGCGAAGCACCTTGTGCTGACGCTGCAAGCTTTTATTTATATTGTCAAAACGCAGGTTATACTCAAAACCACGCGGCGCAATGCAAACAGCACCGAGCGATATGAGACACTCCTTGATTGGGGTTAGATCATTTACGTAGAATTTCGATTCAATTTCCAGATTATTTTTCGCCATTATTTATAATTACCTTCTCGAATCATTGGGTCTCAGGGGTTTCTTTGCTTGCGCTATACAATAATCATCAAGTTTTGTTTTTGTTCCACTTTTTCACCGGGTTGGACTCGGATACGATGCTGTTGTTAAATGTAGTTTTGTTCATC
>CAIMZS010000032.1 GCA_903846015.1 uncultured Anaerolineae bacterium
CACACCCGGCTCGATGCTGAGCTGCACGCCCGGGTTGACAGTTACATCCGCCGTGACGATATATGGGCTCTGCGCCAGGTTCCATACAGTATTGGCGCTGATGACACCGCTGACCTGGGTGTAGACGGTTGGCGGCGGGAAGGCAGGCAAGTTGGCTGGCAGAGGCGTGGGCGGCGAGGCGGCCCAGGGCGAGTAGGTCACGAATGTGCTGATCTTGTCGCCTGTGCCGCCGGGATTGCCGGAAAAGGTTGGGCCAGTGGATGCGCCCCACCAGTTGTTGGCGGCATTCAAGTTGTAGGCTGTATAACTGTTATACAGGCCGTAGCTGGTGTTGGAATAGAAATCGCTGTTGGCGATGATCATGAACGAGGCGGTACCGTTGTAGACACCGGTGTCGTTCTGGCTGAAAACCGCGTTCTGGATGTATGGGCTGGCGTTTTGAACAAACAGGCCGCGATACAGGCTGGCCATCACCACCAGGTGGTTGATGGTTGGGGCGCTGCCATCCATGAAGACTGCGCCAGTGGCGGCAGTATTGCCGCCGTACAGCACTGTGACGTAATCCAGGTTTGAAGCGCCAGCGGTGCCAGCAAACCACAGCGTGTTCCAGTTGCCGCGCGCGGGCGCCGTGGCGTTGGCATCACCGTTGGTATCGCCACCCAGGCTGTCATCTTTGACAGATGTAAAGATAATGCGGTGGGCATCTGTTCCCAGCGCCACCAGGCTGCCGTTGATCTTGAAGTATGTCGCGCTGGCGAACTTGACGATCACATCCGGCTGAATGGTCAATGTGGTGTTGATATCCAGGGTCAGGTTGGTGTCGATCACGTAGGGCAGATCCACCTCCCAGGTGGTGTCCGAATTGAGCGTGCCGGACATGCCGATGCCGTTGACGCGGTTGCCCGTGGCTGTGCTGCCGCCAAAGACCACCTGCGAACTGCCGGAGACATACGCGGCATAGCCGCCATTGCGCAGGAAGGAGTTGTTCAGCACCTGCGGCGAAGAGGACGGGCTGAGCCACAGGCCATGATTGAGGTTGTCGGCCAGCAGGTTACCCTGGAAGATGGGAGATGATGCATTCAGCAGCTGCGCGCCGTAGACGCTGCCCAGGCTGATGACCGTATTGGTGACGTGCGGTGAGGCGCTGTCGAGCGTCAGGTTGGCCGTGGCGCTGCCGGTGCCGTAATTGTAGGCCGCGCCGCCATAGCGGATGATGGCCTTATCCAGCACACTGGTGGCATCCACAGAAGTGTCCGCGAAGTAAATCGTGCCCCAATCGCCGCCCTTGGGCTTGGAGGCGGCGCCATCCTGGTTGGTGTCGCCGCCGTAGGCGTCATCCTTGAGCGAGGTGAATACTACCGGGTTGCCGAGCGCCCCGGATGCCACCATGGCTCCGCGCACGATCAGGTTCAGACCGGGCGAGAACTTTAGCACGGTACCGGGCGGCAAGGTAAGCGTGTTGCCGCTTTCGATGATCAGGTTGACAGTGGCAACATAGGGTATGTTTGCAGACCAACTGCCGGTACCAACGCTGCCATATACGCCAACCGCGTTGGTGAGATTGCTGAAGATACTGTTGCCGGTCATGCTTGGGAAGGAGTTGGCTTCCAGGTAAATTGCGTAGATGTGATTATTGGAGATGGTGTTGTTTTCGAGAAGCGGCGAACTGCCGCCCTTTAGATTGATGCCATTGGCTGCCATATTATCAACCAGGTTGGCGCTGATATTCCCCGAAGCGGCGTTGGCCCATAGCAAGCCATCCGCTCCGCCATACTTGATCAATGAATTGGTCAAATTAACAGCAGCGCCGGTCACCTTGATACTGGCGCCGCCGCTGACACCGGCGTAAGTGACCACAGCATAATCGATGATGCTGCCAACGCTGGTGGCGCTGAATTCGATCGCATCCCAATCGCCGCTGTTGGACCAGGTGGCGCCGCCGTTGGCGTTGCTGTCTCCGCCGAAGCTGTCATCGTGGATGGATGTAAATACAATGCGGTTATCCACGGCACCCTGTGCCAGCAGTTGGCCGTTGACCAGCAGCTTGCCTTTGACACTGGCGGCGCTGGTCTGGAATTTTACGATTGCGCCGGGGTTAATGGTCAGCACAATACCAGAATTGACAGTCACCAGGCCGGTAATCACATACACATTGCCAGCAGTCCAGGTGGTATTGGCGCTGATCGCCGCAGGCACGCTGACGACAGGCAGTTTTCCGGTGGTGGTCGGCAGGGCGGTGGCCTGTGGGCGCGCCGTTGGACTCTGCAGAAGAGTCGGCGTGATGGTCGGGGTCAGCGTGGGGGTGGCTGTCGCTGTGGCGGTGAATGTGGCCGTGAATGTAGGTGTGACCGTAAAGGTGGCTGTACTGGTTGATGTGCTGGTTGGAGTGTAGGTGGCGGTGAAGGTGGGTGTCGATGTCGTTGTAGATGTCAGGGTTGCAGTGGATGTGTAAGTTGGCGTCACCGTAAATGTGGCCGTATTGGTGGCGGTATGCGTTGGGGTTGGGGTGACCGTCGGTGTTTCGGTGACCGTTGGCGTGGCGGTGGCAGTGGCGGTTTCCGTGGGAGTTTGGGTTATGGTTGGCGTCTCAGTTATCGTCGGTGTGGCAGTTGAAGTGGATGTATTGGTGGGCGTTGATGTAAATGTGGCCGTAAACGTGGGTGTGGCAGTGAATGTGGAAGTCGCGGTATTGGTTGATGTGCTGGTTGGAGTATAGGTGGCGGTGAATGTAGGGGTCGATGTAATTGTAGGAGTGAAGGTTGCAGTTGATGTATAGGTTGGTGTAACCGTAAAGGTCGCGGTATTGGTGGCGGTATCAGTTGGGGTTTGGGTGATGGTGGGTGTGGCAGTTATCGTAGCCGTTCTGGTATGGGTTGGTGTAAAGGTTGGCGTGGTGGTCTGGGTATGCGTGGGAGTATTTGTTGGTGTGCTGGTATAGGTTGGGGTAAAGGTTGGCGTAAAAGTTGGTGTCGGAGTTTCGATAGTCAGGGTGCGAGTCACGCTCCATCCACCGGGCGTGTTATAAACGTTGATAGCCCTGACGTGCCAGGAGTAGATTCCACCTGACAGAACGGTACCGGGTTGGCGGTTGGTGCTGGCAGCCGTATTGTCGAACTCGGGGCTGCTGAAATTGTTATTGTTATCGACCTGGATTTGGTAGGCAGTGGCATTGAGGGCGCTGCTCCAACTGAAAACCGGCAGATTGATCTGGCTGGTGGAAGCGTCAGTGGGCAGAAGCAAGACCGGTACTGCTGCAGTTGGCTGCGTAATCGTCACACTGCGGATGGCGCTCCAGGCGCTGGCCTGGGCAAGGCTGTTGATGGCCATGACACGCCAGGAATAAACGCCATCGGCAAGCTTTGTTGGGATGATGCTGTTTTGCGCGGTGGTGTTATCGAATTCCGGGCTGCTAAAGTTTAAAGTGTTGTCCATTTGGACGCGGTAACTGGCGGCATTTGCAGAAACTGCCCAACTCAGGGCAGGAGCCGGATCCGGGCTGACGCTGCCGTTGGCCGGGCTGATCAATACAGGCACAGCCGGAACGGGCGGAATGATAGTGATGGTGCGGGCCAGGCTCCAGGCGCTCCAATTGCCGGCAGGGTCTTTGGCGCGCACATGCCAGGAATACGCACCAAGCGCCATGGCTGGTGGAATTGTATTGAGCGTGGTCAGTTCGGCGGATGTGTAGGCCGGGGATGCAAAATTGGCATCGTTATCGTACTCAAACTGGTACTTCAACGCGGTGACACTTTTAACCCAGACGAATGAAGGCGTGCCGACATTGGAGGCTGCATTGGCGGGCAGACTCAAGACGGGCGCGAGAGGCGGGGTGGTGTCGATGGTGAAGGAACGGGATGCGCTCCATGCGCCTGCCGCGCTGGCTGTATTCAAGGCGCGCACGTGCCAGTAGTACAGGCCATCCGGCAGCAGCGCGGCGGTGTAACTCAGAACCCCGGGCGCTCCGCTGAAGCTCTGCTGTTTGATGGCAAAGTTGGTGGTCCTGGAGATCTCAAGCTGATAAGTGTTTCCATTCACCACGGCAGCCCAGGAGAAATCCGGGCTGGAATCGTTGGTGACCAGGGCATTGACCGGCGCAACCAGGGCGGGCGCGATAGGCAGGAGGGTGGCTGCCAACACAGATGGATCGATCACCCATGTATACGTGGCGGGGGATGCATCCAGATTGCCGAGAAAATCCACGGCGCGCACCTGGAAGGTGTGTGTGCCAGCAGCCAGTCCGGTAAAACCGAGCGGGCTGGCGCAGGCCGCGAAACCAACCGCATCCAAATCACATTCAAATGACCTGACTCCGGAACCGGCGTCCAACCCGCTGAATCTAAACAACATGGCTGTACTGCCGGTAAGAGTTGCAGCCGGAACCTGGCTGTCAAGGTTGGTATCCGGCGCGCTGTCATCCACCAATTCATACGCGCCGATGTCACAGTGCGCCCCCTGAGGACGCGCCACGCCGCGTTGATCGGTGAGCGGGCAGCTGTCATCGCTGCCGGCATTGATGGCTTTGGAACCGGGCTGCAGGACCAAAACCTGGCTTGCAGCGCCGCTATTAACACCAAAAGCGGGATCGCCCTTTTGAAAATCGATTCCAGCGGTTGAACACGAACCATCCTCCACCAGGTTGTTGTGATTCGTGGCAATTGAGCCTTCGGCGTTAAAACAATCCCCGCCGGAAGACGAATGGGCAAGGATGGTATTGATATAGTGCAGCGTACCGGCGGCGTTATACAAACCAGCGCCAGCGTCAGCCCGGTTATCGCTGAAGGTATTATTAATCAGTGTTGCCTCGCCAGCGTTGAACATGCCACCGCCCTGGCTGGCAGAATTACCGGTAAAAATGACATTGGTAAGGGTCGGGTGGCCGTGGCTGTCGTTATACAACCCGCCGCCACCGGCAGAGGCTGTATTGGCGCTAAAGATAAGATTTTCAAGGGTGGGGCTGCCAGCCTGGTTTAACATGCCACCACCGGAGTGATCCGCGTTTCCGATAGTGATGGTGAAACCATTCAGCACTGTGTTTACACCCACGCCGTTGGCGGAGACAACATGATAGGAGTTATCAGCATCCCCCGCTGCGCCAATCTCCCCGCTCAAAGTGGTGAGGTTGGTTGTCCAATTACGTTGGTTGAGTACGGTCTCGGTTCCAGCAAAGCCGCCATACATCGCCACGCCGTTTTTAAGTTGGAAACTGATACTGCGGTCTATTCCTGTAGTCGGTGTGTAACCCCCCGCTGCGACCCAAATTTGATCGCCGGTCGTGGCATTTGCAAGCGCGGTTTGCAGCGCGCAGGCATCCGCCCAACTGGAACAAGCCCCCATTCCGCCTGGCGTAACGTAATATGTCCCGGCGGCATGCGCAGGCGTGACCCCCACAGCGCTTAACATCAACGCAAGAATCGTTATAGCATTAAACAAACGAAACGCGAAAGAACGAGGCTTTACTGACATAGATCCCTCCTTGAAAATGGTCCGCCGATGGTCCCGGTTCCAGCGATAGTGCTGGTTCTAGCACGGCCACAGGGCACGAGATGGTCCCGATCCCCAAAAAATTAGTGCGCCACTGACCTGATACTTCCAAAGTGTTGGCCTGAATGGGGTGCAAAATAAAAAATACTTCAGGAAAATACTGGAGGCCAAAACCATGTTTGAAGCTAATCCAATGTCCATAAGTCTTTTTGCGCGCGCGCAGTTTTCATCTCCCAGGCAAGTCATAGTGTCTGAACCGCAGCCTCGTGTCTGAACCGCAGATTTACGCATCGTGCGGGAACCGGGACTATCGCAGGAACCGGGACGATGGATGGGAAAGAACAACGCAAGCAGACCGGAACCAAAGATAGCGAGCAAGACTTTTCTCACAGGAATGAAGGGGGTGAAGAACCATCAGGCTTTACCCCACAAAATCCTGGGTCGACCTGGAAGGCTATTTTGGATATTAAAAACCATCCCCTGCACAGACGGGAGCCATAAAGCCTGCCCATCTCATTAGCTTAAATTCTTGCATAAAAAATAAAACTATTATAACTTTACCAGAAAATACAACTTAAATTGTACGCATTTGATCAGCTTAAAATAGTAACAAATGTCATTTTTGTCACTGACCGAAAAATATTCGTGCTCTCTGGGAATTTCCGTGATAAAGCTCATTTTAGCAGTGTGATTTCTGGAGTGGTAAGTGCCCAAACAGACCCCCTCCGGCCTTCGGCCACCTCCCCCATTTGGGCCCAAATGGGGGAGGAAAAACCATCTCCTAAATTCCTAACTTTGGACTTTTTTGGGGGGCGGTGTTTGGGTGGTTTGTGCTGCCAGGAAGAGGGGCAGGAGCGGGCTGAAGGGAGTCAGATCGCGGCCATCGGGTCTCAGGAGACCTTTGGCAGTGAGTATCTTGCGGGCAGCGGGCAGGATATGGGCAAGATCACCCCTGGAAAAGGCCAGCAGCCCGTCTTTTTCTTCTTCGGTGAGGCCGTTCCAGATTTTTCGGAATTCCTCGGCGACAGATTCCTGTTTGAAGTACCAACTCGGTTCTGAAATTGGCAGCGTCTGCTGGGATAGTGTGCCAAACAGGGCGATCAGCAGGCCGGGGTGCCCGCCGCTCATTAAGAACAGCCATTCGCGTTTCTCTTGTGTAAGGCTGAAGTTTTTCCGCCGCTCGAGATGTTGGATGATCTGCAGGGCATCCAACCGGGTATAGGGACCAATCCCAACCAGGTTGCGCGAGATGAGCTCATAAAAGCTCTCATTTTCGGTAGGTTTACGCAGCGTCTCGGGCAAATTGCGCAAGAAAAGAACATAGAACAGGCGGTATTTATTGGCATCACGGACGGCGCGCAGCTGTGCGAAAATCTCGCGCGGCATTTTTTTATACGGCTCATCAAACTCATCGAAGAGGAAGCACAACTTAAGGCGATACGACTGGCAGATCGTATTCATGGCCATCTCAAACAACCTGTGCGCCATGAGGGTGTCCTTACTTTGAATGACACGCGAATCAAGGTCTGCCAGCATGGTTTCTATCTCCTTGACGCTGCCGGTTTCGGGATGTTTGCTGCAAGCAAACAATACAGAACTGAGCAGCAGTTCGTAAAAGTGGAAGCTCCAATCATGTTCCTGGCTAAGCCGGTTCAGGTCAACGCGCACCAGCCAGGTAGCAGAGGCCTGGACTTCGCCGAGATAATGTTTTTTAACGGCATGCCTGTCAAAGGGGTCTTTTGAAGCAGCGTCAACATTGTCGCCCAGCAAGAAATCCATCAGGCGGGTTTTCCCCACGCTGGGAGCGCCGATCACGTAAAATGATTCGCCGCTGTGGATCAATTCAAAAAAACGCGACAGGACTTCCTTGCGGTATTCCAGGTTGAGTTGGGCGTCTGCCATGACCAGCCTCCATTGTTTATAAGCGATAGTGCCCGTTCTAGCAGGGCCGTAATCATCGAAATCTGCGTAAATCTGCGATAGTGCCCGTGCCCCGTGCGAGAGCCGGGACTATCGCTAGCAGGGCCGGTTCAGACACGCCTCAGACCATGTTTTTCCAGGCTGGCGGGGGCCAGGCCTCATTCCAATGCTCCAGGCGATGACAGATGATGCTGGCAAGCATGAGGGCGCGCTGCTGGCTCCTGGGATACTGGATATCATTCGTGATTGTAGCACGGAAGATTGCGTTGAAAAGCAGGCCGATCAGGTACTGACGCATATCGCTGATCTCCGTGCACTGCAGAGCCAATTCACGCAAGATCGACATCGTCTGCAGCATCTTGCGGATCTCTGGCTGAGTGGGGGTGAGCTCATCGATGGGGATAGGACCGATCTTATCCTGCTGCACGATGGTGACACACAGACGATAGAAAGAGAAGACATCGGCCTGCTTTTCCGACGATAGTGCCGGTTCTAGCGATTGTGCCGGTTCTAGCACGGCCACGGCTTCTTGTGAGCCATTCGCATTACTCTGTGGGTACGTCAGACGATTGAGCAGATCAGATTCAAGCTCGATAAAATCCTGCAAGGCGTGGCCTTCGCCGCTGCGCTCGAAGTCGATCGCCCAGGCATTCTTCTTACGGTCGATCAGTAAGTTTTCAGCATGCAAGTCGCCGTGGGTGATGGTGGTAAAGGTGCGCGCCACCCGGCTGGCGTCGTTCTCCGGATTGCTGGCGACATTGTCAATCAGCCATGCCACCGGGTCGGGGATGTCAATCTTCTCATGGATGCTGTTAATAGAAGCTGGCGGTAGCATGCTGAAGTTTTTTACACGCTTATCGTACCAATCGCGTTCCCATACATCGCAGTAGAGCTTGAATAAGGATGCATTCCGGAGAACTTTGCGAGAATGGTTGGAGCTGTCATCCGAATAATAATCACCCCAGGTTTCGGTGAAGAAGATGCGCAGGCTCTCCTGTATGTCCTCAATCGAGCTGTCTTCATAAAACTGCGAAAAGGTCTTTATGGTGGTGAAATCACCGACGCATGAATACACAGCACCGCCGATATCCCACAGGATGGCGTACTGCTCAAGCCTGGGGGCATAGCTGCCGGTCAGCCTTTTGGCAATATAGGTGGCGTAACGCTCCACCTCCTTGCGGATTTTCTCGGGGCGGGCCAGCTTGACGATGACCGGTTGAAACTCATCTTCATATACCTTCAGAATGATCGATTTTGGACGCGGGACGGTCGAGATAGGCGACATCGTCCCGGTTCCAATCCGGGGTGTAGAGAGCAGGCTGGAATCCAGCTTTTCCATCCTGAGCTTATGCGCTTCCGGAAACAGGCGCGCCAATACATCCGCGATCTGATCCGGGTAATCCGCAACAACTGCGCCCAGGGGCGTTTGCGCAATTTGGTCAAGAATACCGGCTGGCTCAATTTGCAGACCTCGTTTTGCCGCGCAGAGTTTTTTCGCTTCCCGATCCAGGGTCTCGTGGATGTTTGGGCGGGCGTCGGTCTTGCCGATAAAGATTAAATCCTTGTGCTCATCCATGATCTTGCGTAAAATTTTCAGATTGCCATGCCCGCTGAAGATAATCGATTTTACCGGCCATTTTTCTTCCGCCAGATCCAACCCGCTGGTATCGTCATCATCGGTATCATCCATCAGGCGCAGATCGATCAACGCAAGCGAACAGCGCGAACGCCGGGCCTCTAACAGCGCGTTTTCAACCAGGGTGGGGCCAGCACCGGAGGCCAGCACCGGCTCGTAATTCCACAGTTGCAGAAGAGATTGATTGGCGTTACGGGTGCGCGGATCGTTATCCACGATCAGTATGCGCGGTTTGGGGACTTCGGGATAGCACGGCGATAAATCGCCGTGTCCGGCAGCTCGATGTGTCCGATGGGTTGGGATTTTCTTTTTGCGTAAGTCCATGTGTTTTATTTACTCCACATCATCTGGATCCGTATCCCGCACTGGCACAGGAACGGCATCATCGGCAATCGGCAGTTGGATGGAAAACACCGCACCCTGACCCGGCCAGGACTGCAGCAATCTGATTTCACCACCCATGTCTTCGATCATTTGGCGGGTAAGCAGCAGTCCATAGCCGCCGCGGCCCTTGGTGGTGACGGGGCGCTGGAAGATGGAACTGCGGATTTCATCCTTAACACCCGGGCCGAAATCCTGAAAAAGGATCTGCACCGTGCTGCCGTTGACACGGCGCGTTGAAACCACCAGCCTTTTATCGCCAATAGTGGCGCTCATCGCACGGGCAGCGTTGCGCACCAACTGCCTGATCACACGGAGAAACTCGGTCAGATTGACCTTGATCCGGACACCGTGAGCGCTGGGTTTAAACGCGGCAAATAAGTTCCTTTGACTGGCCAGATCCTGCAGGTTATTCTCCAGGAAGCGGTCCAGCTCAACAATTTGATCAGGCTGGTCGCTCCACGGGCCGGTGCTGGAGAGCACCCTGGCGCTGCTCTCGATATTGTCGGCGTATTCCCACAGGGGCGAAGCCTCTCCGACGCTTTCCTTGATCAGATAGGCCCAGGTCAGCACCTGTCCGACCTCGTTGTTGATGTCGTGAGCGATATCAGCAGCCCAGGCCGTTTGAGCTGCAACCGTGGATTTAAAATCCAGGGCTTCATTACTCTGGGCGCGCTCAATCGCAATGCTGATCTGCCGACCGACCGTTTCGACCAATACCTGGTCATCTTCGGTAAAAGCGTTGATCGTGGAGCGCTCGAGTGCCAGCACCCCCAGCAAATCGTTATGGGTGCTCATCAGGCTGACGCATAATTCTGATTTCATTTGCGCGTTATAGGCCAGATAGTCGCGGTCGACGGTTACATCCGGGACATTTTCGATCTCAACCCGTTTACTTTCCAGCGCTTTTTGCGCTACACGACAGACAATGGTACCCTCCCCACGGTTACCCTCGCCCAGTTTGAAACCATCACGTTTTCGGATTGATTCCTGGCTGTCTGATTGAATCTCGTCACTGCTTTGGGTCCCCCGTTCCCGTATGGACGCAGCGCTGCTGCGTCCGCCTGGGTGGTAGAACTTCATGGTGGCAGGCGCAAATCTGAGCAGGTTCTCATCCTTCTGATAGAGCAAAACGCATAACCTGGTTGCCTTTGGGAAAAAATCACCCAGTTTTTGCAGAACAGATTCGAGCGTATTTTCCAGGTTCATGGCTGTGCCAATCGTCTCGGCAATTTGCAAGGCCGCATCCAGGCCACGGTGCTGGCGCAGCTCATCCAAACGGCGCAGGTTGGAGATGGCCACAGCTGCCAGGCTGGCAAATGAGCGGGCATGCAGTTTTTCCGTCCTGGTAAATACTCGTTTTTGGCGGTAATCCAGGTACAGCAGACCGATGGTTTCATTGGTGTATGGATCGCGAATGACTGCGCCTGTCAGTGCCTTCACGCCTTCATGTTTAATGAAATGCTGTTCAGAAAGTTTTAACTGCCCGACAATGGTGTCATCGTTGTCGACATCATCGATGACCAGTTCACCTTTTTTCATGACGTAGGTGGAAATACCACCGGAACGCGGCTGGTCACGAATGACATCGTTAATATCACCCTTCAAGTTGCCATCATAACCAACATTTTTAAGGTCGAATTCATATGGCAGTTTATTACGACGAAGTCCCGGTTCCAGTACGGGGCCAGGCAGAAGCGGAAAGATGACAGCCCAATCGGCTTCGCTGATCACTCGGGCTGTTTTGCAAATACTGGTCAAAGTTTCAGCCAGTGACTTGTGACCGGCAGCGCCGATGATTTTGTAATTGGCATCCAGCAAGCTTTCGTTTTTTTTGCGTTCGCGCAATGTCTCCCAGACCAACCCGGCATTATCCAACAGGGTTTGCAGCCGGTTTAATATTTTCTCATCCATCGCCCGATGATTATGCTTGTTATCGACGATGACCACGCCAAGCATATTGCGACCGGCACGCAGGGGCAGGATGGCGCACTTTGCCAGGGAGAAACAGCCGGTTATTTCCACTGGTAACCGTGATTGGAGTTCATCCGGTTCGAGAATAATCATTTTCTGGCCGGTGACCACTTCTGTGATGGCATTTTCCTGACCATCCAACAGGATGGTGACGTTTTTAATGATTTTTTCATAGGCTGTTGGGCGAATTTTATCGGCCTGAAAGTCTGCCAGAAATTTTTCAAAGGTATAGTTTCTTTGCTCGTCAAATTCCCAATCACGGGTGGCGGAACCAGCGTTATCTGTCCCAATTCCTGTTTGGCCGATCAGGCGGGTATTGTTCTCATGGGTGCGCAGCAACAGCACGCGATTAAAACCCAGGCCGAAATTTGCGGTGACCAGGGTGAGCAGGATGCGCCACAATACATTTTCATCTTCCTTTTGCTGGGTAATACGCATCATTTCAACGCTGGCCTGCTGCAACACCTGCAGCCTGTGCATATCTATTTTTTCGATAGCAGACAGGCGGTTGATGTGGATGGCACCGGCAACCTGGTTGGCAATGGATACCAGCAGGCGCTTTTCGCGTTCAAAGATGCGCTTTGACCTGTCATGCTGATGGATGGTGATGCAGCCGATCAGAATATCGTTGACGATCATCGGCACACCCAACCAGGAAATGGGCACCTTACCGCGCACCTTGATCCCTTTTTCTGTCAGGAATGCCATCACGCCATAGGGCAGAAATATCTCCTGACGGTTGGCAAGCAGATAACCTTCCAGGCCTTCACCGGCTGGGCGCCGCAGTTTCTCAAGTTTATGACCACCCTCATAACGCAGGGCGAAATCCAATTCATTGGTTTCCTCATCGTTCAAAACAACGGCGAAATCTGAAAAAGGATCGATCAATTGCGCAACCTGTGAGTAGATAAGCTCCAGCAAACTGGTAAGATTCTCAGTTGCGGCAGTGGTGTTGGTCTGGCGACCGATATTACTGATGATATTGGCTTCGGTGGAGGTGATGCGCTCCTTGTTATACAGGCAGGCATGGTGCAGGACGATCGAAGCCTGTTTGGCGTATAAATCCAACAACGAGTGCTCGTGCTTGCTCATACTCCTGGAATAAGGCCCAAAATCAAGCACGAGTACACCGATCATGACAGTCTCGTTCCACATGGGCAGGAAGCACAATTCACCCGGCGGAGATGCCTGGACTGTGTGGATGGTGCGGGGAGAGATAAATACTGGTTCTCGGAAAAGAGGCTGGTCCAGGTCAAACCAATCATGCAGCGATAAAAAGCTGCCGGTAAAACCGGGAATACAATTTTCGCCGCTGCAGCTGATGCCCAGCATTTGCTGCGGACTTTTTTCGATATCCTCCTGGGTGGGCACCCAGAACAAATGCGCGCGTAAAAAACCCAACTGCAGCGAATGCTGGGTGACGACATCAGCCACATTTTGAAAATTGGTTTGCCGCAGCCCGGATTCCATCATGCTGCTGAATATCTTTTGCCAATTGTGTTCGCGTTGTGCCTTGCGCCATTCTTTTAGCGACTCTAATAGATACAACAATTCGGCATTATCGTAGCCTTTAGGTAAATAGCGAAAGGCGCCGGCGCGATAGGCCTGCAAGCCCGTTTCAGAATCCTGGAAGCCGGTAAAAATAATAGCATCCGAATCTGGGCTGATGCTGCGCAGATCATTCATGGCGTCGATCCCGTTTTTCCCGGGGCCGAGCACCTGATCGATCAGGAATATCTCATAAGGTCGACCTTCACGCACGGCCTGGATGGTTTTTTCCAGGGCATCCTCCAGACGGAGAGCCACATCAGCAGTTGTGCCTGGCTGAAATTCAAGAGTCTGCTTGACGGTTAACGCGCCCAACCTATCATCATCCAAAACTAAAACACGGCACATGGCCAACCCTCTTCTGTCATATAGGCATCCAGAATAATTCTTGCATC
>CAIMZS010000033.1 GCA_903846015.1 uncultured Anaerolineae bacterium
AATGCCAACGGCAATACCCAATCCGATGGCGGCACATGGTGGACTTTTACTACCTGGGCAACTGCCCCGACCATGGGGACTGGTACATGGGATGATACTAACAATGCCTGGGTTTATACGAGTAGCTGGCTTCCGTTCGTGCCATATTGGGGTGCTTACAACAATGCATCTCGTTATACTTATACAGCTGGTGGTTCAGCAACGATCCAAATGACCGGCAAGAGCTTCATATTGTTCTATACCCAGAATACCAATCGCGGTCTGGTAGATGTATATGTCGATGGAATAAAAATTACCCAGATCAACGAGGCTGGTACCCCTATTCAGTATCAAAAATCCTGGACAAGTGGCACCTTGAGCGCGGGTACTCATGTAATACGCTTTGTATATGTGAGTGGTGGGTTGATGGAGGTTGATGCCATTCAGATATTACCATAACCAATAATAGAATCAAAATGGGATCTGGCTGGGCATGATACTGATACCCGGTCAGATCCCAAAAGAAACAAGTTCATAATCTAAAAAACAGCTCTCTCCAGTAGGAGAGAGCTGTTTTTTACGTTAATAGCATCCAGAATAATTCTTGCTCTAATCTGCGATAGTGCCGGTTCTTGCAGGGCCGGTTCAGACTGTGGAAAAACTTTTCTGGACAGTTACTGGTCTATTCGCGGATCACATCCGCAATCGTGGTCTTTTCAAGTTTATCGGAGACATAATCGCGAATGTCTTTAAACACATTCATCAATCCCTTTTCCTTCTCAATCGGCGTCGACTCATAGAAATTTTCGCTGACCGATTCGGTCGGAGCCAGGGCACCATCAAACAGGCGCACTATCTCAGCCAGGCTGATCTGATCCGGGGTCTTGGCGAGCGCATAACCGCCGTGCTGTCCCTTGGCGCTGCGCAAGAAATGAGCGCGCTTCAACGCCAGCATCAACTGTTCAAGAAATTTGGGCGGGATACCCTGGGCCCTGGCGATGATATCGATTGAAATGAATTCATCCATTGGTTGTCGCGCCAGGTAAACAAGCGCTAAAAGTCCATATTCACTGCGAGCTGTAAGTTTCATAAATATTACCTTTTTTATTTATCCTATCGGATGTATAGTATAAACGAAAATAGCATCCATTTACAATACCATCGAGGAAATTTCAGATTTTATCTTTCCCTCGCAACTCATCCACTATAGTTCTTCAGAAAAAGAATTGGGATTTGTAGTAACGACTTCAGTCGTTAAGCGAGGAAAAGCAATGAAAGTCGCCGCTATCATGCAAAATCATTATCTGAAAACGATAGCTTGTCAGTTTAAGATTTAGCCATCCACCCAATGCTGCCACAGCCCTGAACAAATAAACCGTACGGAAGACGATGCTTCACGCACGGTAAAATGGATGGTTGAAATGCCGCCAAAAGCCGGTTCTGCTGCCCTCACGACCGTCCTACGCGGCAGTACCTTTCTTGACCGGCAGACCGGAACGCTGCCAGGCACCCATGCCGCCGTTCATGTTGAGGACGGTGTAACCCGCGCCAGCCAGCATCTTGGTAGCGGAACTGCTGCGGCTGCCGGAGGCGCACACACACACAATCTCCTTGCCCTGCGGCAGCTCCTTTATACGCTGGCCCAATTCACCGAGCGGGATCAATTTTGCCCCGCTGATATGAGCTTCACGGTATTCTTCAGGCTGACGCACATCGATGACCAACGGGCGCTCACTGGTTTTGAGTTTTTCGCTTAATTCCTGAGCGCTCAGGGACGGCAGGGCAGGGCCAAACATGCGGGAAATTAAATTCATTTTGATTTGTTCTCCAATAATGATTGGATGCGCAAGACCAGGAAAAGTTGCATGTTTTTGGACAATTTTAGGTCAAGATCAAAAACAGGCGGACAGGGTATACAGGCTGGGATGATAAAATCCTACCTGGTAAACCCCGGATTTTAGTACGTTTTTCTTTAATATAGCGCTCCTGTTACCCAGTTCTGCGATAGTGCCCGTTATAGCAGGGCCGGTTCAGACACGTTCTGGCTCTTGCTCTAATCTGCGTAATCATCGTAATCTGCGTAAATCTGCGGTTCAGACCGTTCTAGCAGGGCCGGTTCAGACACACGCCCACGAGACGGATATAGGTGGAAACCCGCGGAAAAAACTTTTCTGGACAGCTATATTATGAGAATTGGATTAGCGCATTGAATTTAACCAGTTTCAGCCGGAACTCGATACTAAAATAAACCCATGAAATATAAAGCCCTCATTTTTGACATGGACGGTACCATTGTCCATAATATGCCCACCCATAACCTGGCCTGGTACGACACCCTGGCCGAATCTGGTATCCACATCGAGCTGGACAAATTTAACCGCGCCACAACCGGTAAAAAAACTGACGAAATCCTGCGCCTGATGCTCGGCGCCCAGCTCAGTGATTCCGATGTAGCTTACTGGAGCGATCGCAAGGAGGCCCTCTACCGCGAGCGGTTTGCCTGTTGCCGCGAACCGCTGCCTGGACTGTTGCAAATACTGGAGCATGCCCGCAGCCTGGGTTTGCCCATGGCCGTCGCAACCGCTTCCACGCCCGTTAACATCCGTTTTATCCTGGATGAACTGGACCTGCGGCGCTATTTTAAAGCCGTTGTCAGTGGCAACGATGTGCAGCACGGTAAGCCCCACCCTGAAATCTTCTTAAAATCCGCCCGAACCCTGCAGGTCGAACCGGCGAACTGCCTGGTATTTGAAGACGCCCTGGGCGGGATCGAAGCCGCCCGCCGCGCCGGCATGGATGCCGTCATGATCTGCACCACAATCGACGCTCAGGAAGTCGCCGGTTATGCGAATGTGCAGCATGCCGTGCCTGATTACACCTACCTCGATCTGCCAACGCTGCTGGGCCAGCTCACAATAAGTTAACAGGTTTCCGTCAGCCACTCACCCGGATGTTCCTGAAACACTACTTCTTCTTCAGCGTGGATGCAACCGCGATGTGAAAGTCATTTCCGAGGTCAGTCACCTTGAAATCGATAATCCGCCGGTTCACATTTGGAAACAAACGCTGCTTTCTGACAATCAGTTCCTTGATCAAACCACGCGTTACGCTGATGCTTTCCTTATCTGGCCGCAGAGACTCGAGAATTTTTTCAAGCAGATCCTCCCGCTCATTAATGGGCTGGATGGACAAATTCCAGGCAGTGCAGGCAAGCGTAACCAGGCTCTTAAATGCCTTGTACTCTGAGGCATCCTGCTTATAAGGCGCGATTATTTTTGATATGGCATCAGACATACTGATCTCCCCCTTGGGGTTTATCACAAATTTTTTGCCTTCTAATTTGGCCGACACTTTTTGAAGGAATTTTTCCAAAACGGGCGGCTTTTTTGTCGTTTTAGTTGTTTTCGCCATTGCTAAATTTACTCCATTCGTTTTTATGGGTTATACTGACCACGGTCACAAATTGCGGATTTAATTCACAGATTTTTGGTAATTTGATAATATTGTCAGATGACCATCCAACTCGAACTTACTCAAGAAATTCTGCAAGAAACTCACTATCATCGTTACAACCATCCAGCTC
>CAIMZS010000034.1 GCA_903846015.1 uncultured Anaerolineae bacterium
AAAGGTACAAATAGGGGAATTCCTCCACAAGCGTATAAGGTGGGCTAAACTAAAAATACAGTTTTCAGAGGAATGACGGATGAAATAGAGGAGCTTACTTCTGAATTCATGAATTTCGTAGTTCATATTACCAGGAAATAGAAATGACTACCAAACTACCACAATATCTTGTGTTGTCAGATGGCAGTGAGCTGGGGTTAGCCATCAGTCGATATGATGAGCGACAAAGAGCATTGCGTTTGTGCTTACCTAAAGTCGCATCGTGCTGGGATTACGCGCCCCTGATAGACGTTGTGATTCGTGAAGCTGGATTTGATTTGTTTAAATTTAAGGGCCAGAGCGTTGCACAATGGCTAACTTTGTATCGATCAAGAAATGCCCCTGAATATGAAACTTGCAAACGTTGGTATGAACACATTTTTTCCGAGTGTGAAAGCGCTTGGGAACGGTTCCCTCGAATTCCTGACAATCATTATTGTACTGAAGCCGATCATCCACCGTTGCGATCCACTATGCCTGATTTGATCCGTGGATTAGGTTTACGCAGGGCAAACGTCGACCAATGGGTCGCATCCATTAAGGCGCTGACTCAGAAAGGACTGAAATCTGAAGAATTGGAGATGTCCGGGATATTGACACGCCTTGAGAGAATGCCAGAAGATACCAAGCCAACGCAGAAAGACGTTATGCAAATGATTGACCTTACGCATGTCATGCCGAAGTTTGCCTGTGAAGCAAGTTTTGGGTATATCGTTAAAGGCGGTTGGCAAGAGGTTTGTCAGCGTATACCAGAAAATGAATATCGTCGCCGAAGGCTGATTGGCAAAGGTTACGGGGCACTGCATCTCACTCGATATTGGCATAAATCCCTTGGCTGGAGCATTATCCGAAGCAAATACCAAGACTTGCTAACCGAGCAACCTGCCTGGTGGAGTGTTGCCGATCAGCACGGAAAGTTGATAAATCAACCTGCGGATGGGTTCCAGAGCCTTGATCATGCCATCGAATTTGCCGAATACGATATGCGGCAGCGGTTTTCATCATGGGGTAGAAATCATCCTTTAGCTAAATGGGAAAAATATTCCCTCCCCGGAAGCAATGAATACCGGGAAATTTTGCTGCAACTTGATAATTGGCCTTTAAGTTACCAGCCTCGCCATTATCGAACCCGTAATGCGCTGGTCCATATCCGCACGGGGAGTACGCGTAAAACCATGGATGGACGGAAAATTCTATTTCTTGACGAGATCCAAAGCGATTGGCATGCCGATCTGAACGCTAACTCAACTCAGGGTCTCAGGAAAGTTGTACCCAATGCGCCATTCCGAAAAGAATGGCCGTTGTTGTCAATGAAGCTGATGCTCTGGTGGGCTCAAAAACTCAACATGATGGTTTGGCGTGGAGTACAGCCGAATTGCAGTTGGCTCGCTGGCAAGGTTATGGGCCGCCGGAAATGCTTTATCGCACCGAATTACCCAAAGCCGCTCTTAAACTTTCCCAATTGCTTGGTATCCGGTATGACCGAACGACATTATCCTTGAGACAAAATACTCGATTAGTGGTGTCCAGCAATAAAAGTTGGTTGGTGCAAAATCGGCAAGGCATCCCAATTACCAAGCCTTTCGGCAATCGAACTCAAGCCGAGTATTTTGCCGATTTGACAGGAAAATTTGCGATGCTCGATGTTCCGGTTCTATGGCTTGATGACCTGCCTAAAATTCAATCAATCCCGCTGTATGGGATGGGAACCGTTGATGCGTGGCTTTCACCTCGTTGAGGGTCAATTAGCAAGCCATCAATGGGTGGTCTAATTTCCCTGGGAAGATCTCAAGCGTCCTAATCATCTTCTTCCAGATACGTGGTTCTGATCTCACGAGCCTCATTCTTGTAGTTATAGAATTCATCGGCACCCACTTCACGCCATTCGACATCCCGGTCTGCGCACCAGTTTTCGGCATCAACGGTTGGGAAAGCCTCGAACATTTCTGGTCGCTTTGGCAGCATGCCGTGACCAAAAAGCCGGGAAATCAGAATCTCGCGGACATAGTTGCTGGGTGTGAGGTTAACATGTTTGGCAAGAATTTCCAGATCCCGTCGTAATCGAGTGGGTATCCACACTTTGATGGGGGCGATATTTTTGCCGAGTTCAGCCACCCAATAAGTATCGATTCGTTTACCGCCAGGTGCTATCTTGGAGAACATAATATCTTCACAGTCCCATTTGAAAGCCCTTGGGTTTGAATCCAATATGGCGTTAAAGGCATACAATCCATAGCAATGGATAACAAGAAAACTGCGAAGAAACTCACTGTTGGATACTGAAGAGCGGCTACTTATCTCGAATAAGGCTTTCTTAATCGATTCCGGAATCCAGAATTTAAAGGCTACATCATTATTTGACAGATCAGTAAAATCACCCATGAGATTGATCAGTTCCTCGAATTGGAGAGGACTTTTTCTTACCGGGGCTTCTGCATTCCTGTTGTTAGCTTCTTTGTTATCTGCAGCATTTGAATTAAGAAGCTTCAACTGTTTTGATAGAAATGACCACATAACGCCTCGAAAAAAAGTAGGGGAATTTTAAAAACTCGTTGTCATCTAATTTATCATACTACTACGACGTTACTAATTGTTAGCTGTGGCGGGTTAGGCACGGGTAATTTCTCTTCCCATCCAGAACCTGATTTAACTGTTTTTGGCACGTGCGTGATCGGGCGATAGTTGACAGCATTCGTAATCAGGCTCCGGTCTGTGAAGAAAGGAGTGCCAAATATGCTCGAATCATCGATAACTATCGGCGCATTTACATTGATTTTGCCAACATCGTGAAATTCACCTTATAACCCATGGATTAATCAATGGATAAAAATGACACCATTCAACTCATTACAAAACTGGAAGAATTATCGGCACAAAAATACTCATCGTTAGAGTGTATTCTGGAAATTAACGGCAGTTCGTTTCATCCAGAATTTGTTCTTGATGTTACGGAACTGGCTAAAAGCTGTCAATCAACGGATGAATTATTCATTTTTACGTGTGGCTGTGGCGAACCTATGTGCGCTTGAATTGGCGAAGGCATTCAGGTCGAGCATTTACCAGATGCTGTAGTCTGGCGTTTTAGCGAACCACTTTCCGATAAGGATTACTTTGATCTCAGCGATGATGAGTGGAAGGCCATGAAACAGCCTGTCGAACTCCGATTTGATCCTGAGCGCTATCAGTCGGCTATCGCCACCGGTATAAACAAGCTCAAAGCATTGGCGGTTTCATCGGAACGACCGGTTGAGTTACCAATACACGGTTTTATGTAAGATAGGCTTCTCGAGTTACAAACGTTGGTATTTTCCACGCGATTGAATGTTCCTGAAAAGCGTCTGATTACCCGGAATATTGAAATCGATGCTTATAATGATTCGATTTGCGTCGATGGTA
>CAIMZS010000035.1 GCA_903846015.1 uncultured Anaerolineae bacterium
ACAAGTGGACATTTCAAATCTCATCGCACCAACCTCGATCCATCGGAGCCTGAATGCCCAATAAGCCATTGAACCGTAACAGCTTCGAGCCTTTATATTACCAATTGACTGAAAAGATCAGGGTCATGATCAACCAGCAGTTCAAACCCGGTGACCTGCTGCCATCAGAAACCGACCTGATCACCCGCTATAACGTCAGTCGTAATACTGTCCGACAGGCCATCGAAGTTCTGGAACAACAGGGTTTTGTGATCTCACGAAGAGGCAAGGGCACCTATGTGGCATCCAAAGGCAGCCGTTATGAGCTGGCCAAGCTGGTCAGTTTTAGCGAAGATATGCGGCAACGAGGGCTGAAGCCCGATACCCGCCTGCTGGGGTTGGCCCAAAGACTGGCTCCTGATTATATTGCGGCTGAACTCAGGCTGCAGCCCGACGAGCAGGTTCACGAAATCCGCCGGCTGAGACTGGCTGATGGTGAACCAATGGCAATCAGTACGGCCTATATCCCATGCTCTCTGTTACCGGGTTTATCGGGAGAGGCGATAGCGGCTGGTTCGCTTTTTGAGCTGCTTTCATCGCAGCTAGCGCAACGCATCAGCTACGCCAACCGCTCCCTCAGCCCGGCGCTGGCCTCCCCTGAGCAGGCCGAACTACTCAAAGTTGAAGTGGGAAGCGCCCTGATGCTGGTAACCGGCCCAGCTTTTTTGGAAAACGACCAACCAGTGGAGTTTGTCATCACTTATTACCGCGGGGACCGCTATGATTTTATGTTCCATGCGGTGCGAAATCCTTGAATACAATCTGGAGGTTACATGAAGATTACTTTAAAGCAAGTCCCATTGCCTGATTTCCAATTTGCAGAAGACATCCCCACCATCCCGGCAGAAGAGTATGAACGCCGGCTCTCCGCCCTGAGCCAGGCAGCCGGAGCCGATTGGGTACTGGTCTTTGCTGACCGCGAACATTACGCCAACCTGACCTGGTTGATCAAGTTCGACCCACGCTTTGAGGAAGCCATGCTGGTTTTGGGGCCGAAGGGTCAGCGCACATTGCTGGTTGGGAATGAAGGCTTGGGTTACCTGCCGATTGTACCCGTGCCAGTGGATGTTGAACTTTGCCAGACCTTTAGCCTGAATTCCCAACCTCGCAGCATTGCTCCACGGTTGAAGGATATCCTGGCAAAGATTGGGCTGAGCGCCGGGCAGTCAGCCAGCCTGGTGGGTTGGAAATACCTGGAAACTTACGAAACCGACGAACCAGGTGCCCCGGCCTTTATCCCGGCCTTTATTGTTGATGTTGTGCGCAGCCTGCTGGGGAAAAATGGGAAATTGGTTGATGGAACCGCCTTACTAATGCACCCGGAAACCGGGATTCGCAACTTGAACTCGGCCGACCAGATTGCCGCGTTTGAATGGGCGGCCCGCAGCTCTTCAGCTGCTGTTTTCAGCATCCTGACCGGCTCACGCCCTGGCATGAGCGAAATGCAAGCCATGCAATTGATGATGTTCGCGGGACAACCCCTGACCATGCACCCAATTTTTGTCTCGGGCAAGGGTGAGATAAACGGATTGCGCAGCCCAAGTGGAAAAATTATCGAATATGGCGATGGTGTTTCGACCGGTTTGGGTTACTGGGGCAGCCTTTCGTGCCGAGCCGGAATGATGCTGGGCCAGCCGGATATGAGCTTCTTTGAAAAGATCGCCGCGCCTTATTTCCAGGTCGTCGTCAGCTGGTACGAAAGCATGAAGATTGGCGTGTTGGGTAAGGATGTATTTCAAAGCGTGGCTGGAGCATTTGAAGGCAGTGGAATGCACGCTCTGCTCAACCCGGGACACCTGACATCCTATGAAGAATGGACCAGCTCACCCATCCGGCCAGATAGCAATGAAAAAATCCGTTCGGGCATGGTCTTTCAAAGCGACATCATCCCGACCCCCCTGCCGGCTGGATGGTTGATGAACTGCGAAGACACGGTAGCTGTGGCAGATGCCTCACTGCGTGTGGAACTAAAAGCCAAAGATCTCGTCGCCAACTTCGCCTACCAGGGCGATTTCATGTCCCGTGGCGAACTGGAGCAGGACGGCAACACCATCATCTACCAGAGGACC
>CAIMZS010000036.1 GCA_903846015.1 uncultured Anaerolineae bacterium
GACGAAAAACTCCATCAACAACAAATATTATAGTATAAATAAATGGGACGCACCAGAAACGGCCCAATATAAAAAAACCAAAGGAGAGAGAGATAATGAAGAAACTGTTTGTGTTATTAAGTGCATTGATCATCGTCAGCATGCTGTTAACAGCATGCGGCGCCCCTGCCGCCGCCCCTGCCAAAACCAGCCTGACCGATCTTGGTGGGAAAAAGATCGTTGTTGCCGTGGAAAACGCCTACCCACCTTTCAACAGCATCGATGCAACCACCAATAAGGGAGTTGGCTGGGATTATGATACAGTAACTGAAATCTGCAAGCGCCTGAACTGTACTGTTGAGTTTAAACAAGCTGCCTGGGATGGTATTTTCCCAGCCATGGCAGCCGGTGAATATGACATGCTCGCCGATGGCGTTACCTTCACCGCAGACCGCGCCAAGATCGTCGACTTTTCAACCCCCTATGTAACCGTCAGCCAGGTTATCCTGGTCCGCGCTGATGACAACCGCACTCCGGAACAATTGAAAGCTGACCCGAAGGCAAAGCTCAGCACCCAGATCGGCACATCCAATGAAATAGCCGCCAAGAAATATTTCACAAGCAATGAAGTCAAGTCATTCGAAGATTTTCCAGCTGCGGTACTGGCAGTCATCTCGAATGATGTCGATGGCTGCGTCATTGACATCATCAGCGCCCAGGGTTTTATTAAAGACAACGCCGGTAAGATCAAAATTGGCGGGGAAATTCTTGCCGCTGGTGAACAACTTGCTTTCGCATTCCCACCCAAAAGCACCTTAAAAGATGCCGTCAACGGCGCTCTTGCAGCCATGGTAGCCGATGGAACAATGGCTACTTTAAACAAAAAATGGGGCCTAACCAAGTAAGTTATTCAACGCCGTTTCTGAATTCCAAACCGGATGGGGCTATTTCGCCCCATCCGGTCAGTAAAACAACATCTTCGGGAGAATTTTTATGGAATCATCCAACGAAATGCCCAAGCGTCCTGGACTTTTCCCAGGAGTAGACACATCAAAGTGGCCATGGTGGGCAATTTTACTTGCCATGTGTGGAATTGCTATCTCTACATTGATTCTCACCAACGCAAATTACAATGACACCTTCCTTTTCTTGAAGGATGGTGTTTTCACAACTTTGCGGATCACATTTTTCGCATTCATCATCGCCACCACCCTGGGCCTTTTGACGGGGCTTTCTCGCGTTTCCAAAAACCCTATCCTGTTCAACATCTCCACCTTGTATGTCGAAACCGTGCGCGGCATTCCATTGGTCGTCTTGCTGCTCTACATTGCCTTTGCGCTGGTTCCCCTTGCGATCGACACACTTGCATCCTTGAATATTATCGTATCCATTCGTGACGTTCCAATGGAAATACGAGCGACCTTGGCGCTGGCGATCGGTTACGGCGCCTATGAAGGCGAAGTATTTCGAGCGGGCATCCAATCGATTGGACGCGGACAGATGGAAGCAGCCCGCGCCTTGGGATTAAGCTATTTTTCGGCAATGCGTTATGTTATTCTGCCACAGGCTGTGCGTCGGGTTCTGCCCCCACTCGGCAATGACTTTATTTCACTGCTAAAAGATTCATCGCTTGCAACAGTTCTGGCAGTAGATGAACTTACTCAACTCGGACGTATCCGCCGAGCCAGCACCTTCCGCGTACTGGAGACTTTCAACGTGGTCGCCTTTTTGTACCTCGCGATGACGCTTTTGCTCTCCAGCGCAGTACGGTGGTTGGAAAACAAGCTAAAAATCGCCGAATAATATATCGCCGAGTAATAAAAAGACATCCCTGGAAATCCAGAGATGTTTTTTTATTCGTTTCATTGGACAATTGGTTATCTGCCTAAAGGCCCCTCGCCATGGTTCTTTTGGCGCCCCAATCTTCGTATGTTTCCGGAATCGGCATGATCTCTTCTTCCGTGCGGCGCACCAATCCCATCGCATCGCTCGGGCAGCTTAAGACGCACACACCACAACCGACACAACGCTTAGCATCGACAACCGCCAGGTTATCCATGCTAAGCGCCTCAAACTGGCAGTTGTCGATGCAGACTCCGCAGGCGCTACAGGTCTCTTCGTCGATCTGATTAACAAACGCAGAGCGGGCAATTACGTTAGCAATTCCCAGGGTCGCCATACCTCGCAGAATACCGCACGAACAGGTGCAGCAGTTGCAAATATAATGCACACCCATTTGGTTGTTGCTGACCGAGTGCACCAGGCCGGCATCCGCCGCTCGTCGTAAAACACCGAGCGCTTCGGTCTGCGTAAGGGCGCGAATGGTAGTGTTGCGGTCAAAAGCGCCGGGACGGCTGTCCAGGATCATGCAGACATCAATCGGATGCCCGCACGCCTGACCAATTAACGCTTTTTGCTTGCGGCAGATGCAGTCCAGCACCCCCCAAGCCTGGGCGCTGCTAACCAGATCCGACGCACTCTCAAATGGATGAACCTCCATGTTGTTTTTGACACTCTCGCCAATTGGGATAACACGATGAACCTGCGGCTGTACTTTGAGTGTTTCGCTAAATGCTTGTCCAAAGTATGTCTCGATCAGGCTTGCAAGTTCCACATCCATGTTGTTGACCTGCATCTCGTAAATCCCCACGACAAATGGCAGCAAACGATAAATTAGGCCGGTCTCGCTTCGCGCGGCTTCGATCAAGCCACGCCGCGACATGCTCTTTAGTTGTCGGCGCAGTTCACCGGGATCTCCACCGATGCGCTCTGCCACCATTTCTACGCTCTCGAAACTCACCAACAATTGCGCCGCCAATGCCGCTTCTTGAGTTGAAAAAAGCTTTTCCAACACACGCAGCTCGATACCATCAATCGCAGGAGGATAGCCATTCGGCAGCGCATCCAATCTTTCAGCCAATTGTTTGTATGGGTTGGTCTGCATAAGCATCACCTTTCTCTCTGGGGTATTAATAGTATAACCATGACGGGAAATAAATCCAGTATCAATTTTATACCACCCGATTTGCCCCTTAAAAGTCAAAACGGCCTGAGGGCGGCCGTTCTGACTTTTCCGTACTTTTATCCAAAGTTTGGTGCGCTGAGAGGGACTTGAACCCTCACGCCTTGCGGCACATGGCCCTCAACCATGCCTGTCTGCCAATTCCAGCACCAGCGCAAGCAAGGACGTATTATAATCACCTTCTTTGGGCTGTCAAGCAAATGAACAAATTCAACATTTTTTGTCATTCATATAGGATACACAGGAGTTTTTTTATGATCAGAATCGTTCTTGATGCCATGGGAAGCGATGACCACCCCACACCCGACGTGATTGGTGCTGTAATGGCTGCCCGTGAATACGGGGTGGAAATTATCCTGGTAGGGGACGAGACCCTTATCAAACCGATCCTCGCAGCACAAAACCCAGGAGGCCTGCCTATCCGCGTTGTTCACGCCCCAGATATGCTGACCATGGAAGATAAGGGCGAGGCTCTGGCCTTTAAAGCCCGCCACAAGGAATCGAAAAATTCGATGGCAGTTGGAATCGATCTCGTAAAAAAAGGGGAGGCAGATGCTTTTGTTACAGCCGGAAATACCGGTGCAGCTTGGCTGACAGCTCTGTTCCGCCTTGGACGCATCCGGGGGGTGGATAAACCTGCCCTTGCACCCATTTTTCCAACCGCCAAAGGCTCTTGTGTTGTGCTGGATATCGGCGCAAACCCCGATTGCGAACCGCAAAACTTGCTCCAGTTTGCCATTATGGGCAGTATTTATGCCGAAAAAGTACGCGGAATCAAGAATCCTTCCATTGGATTATTATCTAACGGCGAAGAAGAGGGCAAAGGTAATCACCTTGTCAAGGAAACTACC
>CAIMZS010000037.1 GCA_903846015.1 uncultured Anaerolineae bacterium
AGTAAAACCCAAATCTTCGGCGGCTTCCTTGGCACGCATCAAAGCCTCGCGTCCGCAGGCAGTCACGGCTTCATGCGATTCGATGGCTCCGAAGCGGGCATTTTTGTAACCAAGGTATCCAAAGCAGGTCACCAGCAGCCACTTCTCAGCCGACGATCTGGCTTTGTAAGCCTCGCGCCGGCAGTCTTTAGGATGCAGGTTGGAGAGCAAGGTTTTGAGCGCAACGCGTTTTTTCAAGAGCGGTGCGAGGGTTTGCGGGACAATACCCGGGTCAGCTGGAGCGGGCGTCAAATCGCTGTTTTTGGCACGCGGTACTTCGGGAGAAATATTAAAATGCACCATGATGCCCGGATACATCGAAACAAAATCAATTCTGTTAAAGACAATTAGAATTACCCATCAACGACAATTAGAAATGCCCAAGCATAGGGGCGAGGAAACGGCTAGACTCTCATAGACAAAAGGAGAGCCAATGACCGCAACCGACGCCCAAATGAGGCTAGTGATGAAAGAACGTAGTGCAGGAAAAACGCAGGAACAAGCGGCGGTGAAAGCCAATCTGCGCAGCCGCAAAACCGTGCAAAAATACGAACAACTTGGGGAATTACCCAGCGATTTGAAACAACCGCGCAGCTATCGGACTCGCTCAGACCCGTTTGAAAAAGATTGGGCGGAAGTGGAAAAGAAATTGAAAGAAGCGCCAGAACTGGAAGCCAAAACCCTTTTTGAGTGGTTGTGTGAGCGGGACGGTGTCCAGTACGAAGAAGGGCAACTGCGCACCCTGCAACGCCGCATCAGCAACTGGCGGGTGCTCAACCGCTCGCAGACGCTGAGTCTGGATCAAATCCATTATCCTGGCGAAGTGCTGCAAAGCGACGGAACCTGCATGAACGAATTGAAGGTTACGATCCAGGGCGAACCGTTTGAACACATATTGTTTCACAGCGTGCTACCCTACTCTAACTGGGAGTGGGGGCGGGTGGTGCAGAGCGAATCTCTGCTGTCGATCAGGCTGGGGTTGCAAAGCACCCTGCTAAAACTGGGTCGTGTACCTGTGGCACACCAGACCGACCATACGACTGCTGCCACCCACAAGCTGGGCCTGGCTGATCGTGGAAAGAGCCTGCAAGGCCGGGGCTACAACGAAGAATATCTGCAATTGCTGGTGCACTATGGCATTGAAGCGCGCACCATTCATATCGCCAGCCCCAACGAAAACGGCGACGTTGAATCATCAAATGGCGGTATAAAACGAGCCGTGGAACAACACCTTTTGATGCGCGGCAGCCGCGATTTCGAGAGTATCGCCGTTTATGAGCTCTTCCTGTTTGGCATCATGGAGAAACGCAATGCCGGGCGTCAGCTCAAACTGACCGAAGAATTGGCCGTTATGAAACCCATTACGGTCAAGCCCTGGCCACAGATGCGCGAACTCATCGTCCGGGTGGGAAATAATGGTGTTTTGCGTGTGGGCAGCAACGGCTACAGTGTCCCCAGCGGGCTTAAGGGCAAGCGCGCCACCGTGCGCATCTACGAATGGCATATCGAAGTCTGGTACGCCAACCAGCGCCTTGAAACCTTGCCACGCATGCCGGGCGCCCACCATTACCAGATCAACTATCGCCACGTTATCGATAGCCTGCTGCGCAAGCCCGGCGGATTTCGCAACTTCCGTTATCGCGACGACCTTTTCCCGCAGGCTGTTTTCCGCCAGACCTGGGAAACACTCAACGATCATTTTCCCCCGCGGAAAGCGGACTTGATCTATCTGCAGATTTTGAAACAAGCCGCCCTTGGGCTGGAATCTGACGTTGCCCAGGCGCTTACCCAGCTTCTGGCAGATCAAAGTCAAAAACACTGGGATGAAAAAACCGTCGCCGCGTTGACCCAGGCCCCAGCCATCCAAGTAGTTCCCCAACTTGTCCCGCAGCCGGTGAACCTGTCCGTTTACGACCAGCTTTTCCTGACGGTGGCCAGCCATGTCACCGCTTGAACAAATTCAACAACATCTGCGCAGCCTGCGCATGCCCACAGCCGTGGAAATCGTTGGCGACCTGCTTACCACCGCCACTCGCGAAACATGGCCATTCGAAACCTTCCTGGCTGAACTGCTCGAACAAGAATTGGAAGGCCGTTCCCAGCGCCGTACTGAGCGCCTGCAAAAGGCATCCCATCTGCCCGCAGGCAAAACCCTGGCCAATTTCGACCAGGAACACCTGCCCTTGCGCCTTATCCGCCAATTGGCCCAACTCTGCACCGGTGAATTTGTCACCCGCGCCGAAAATTTACTCATCTTTGGTTTACCCGGGCGTGGGAAAACCCATTTTGCGGCTGCTGTTGGCCACCAACTTGTCCAGGCCGGGCACAGCGTCCTCTTCACCCCTACCTACCGCCTGGTGGATGAACTTCTGCGCGCCAAGCGCGATCTGCTGCTCGAAAAGGTACTCCACCACCTGGATACCTACGATGTTCTGATCCTCGACGACATCGGCTATGTTCAGCAATCCCGTGACGAGATGGAGGTGCTCTTTACCCTGTTAGCCGAACGTTATGAGCGCCGCAGCGTCGTCATCACCTCGAACCTGGTCTTCTCCCAGTGGGACCAAATCTTCAAAGATCCCATGACTACCGCCGCGGCCATTGACCGGGTTGTTCACCACAGCATCATCGTGGAATTCGGAAAGGAAATCACCAGCCACCGCGCCCAAGAAGCCGCCCAGCGCATTCAAGAACACTCCCCAGATCCGTTAGCTTTGGCCCAGCAATAACCGGCCACACCACCCCCTTTTAGGGGTGCCACCCAAATGGGCATTTCTAATTGTCGCCAAGTCCATTTCTAATTGTCGTTGACAGTCAATTCCACCGACATTCTTATGCAGTCCAATAGTGGGTTGATAGACCATCCCGCCCATGTCAGAATGGATCAGATCGTTGGCAGTTTTGGGGATCTCGGCCTGATGCTTGTGCCAGGGGATCAGGATGTTCGCGCGCAGGGCCGTGACGAACTGCATGGATGAGATTCCGGTTCCAGGTGACAACCGGGCAGCATCCTGTATTGGCAAGGCCGTGACCCTTGCCATTTCCAGGATGCCTTCCAGTCCATAATCGCTCCACATCATGGCATTGTGGCTGTCGATGTGCAGCCGTCCGCGCAGCTGAACCTGGCTGCCCTTGTAAACAATCTGGCCATAGGAGAAGTAAGTGCGAGCCTTATGTTCCACCACATCCTGCGTCAATGTTCGGTTTAATGCGATGGGCAGGTCAGATTCATTGGAAAGTTTGAGCAAGTACGGCAGCAACCAGGTATCGCCCCAACTGGTCAGGAGCAAATCCGGATCGTAACGTTCCAGGGTGGAACGCAGGCTGGTCAAAAATGCCCGGGCTGGTTCAAGTGGTTGGGTATAAGACACTCGATCATAGCTGACGACAACATGCCGGGGACGGTCTTGAGCCGGGTCGCGGTCGGGTTCAAGTGACAGGATGCGCAGCGGCGCAGGTTCCGGGTCCAGATCCCACGGGCTGTCCAGGGGTCTGATGGATTTAACCCTGTCAGCATTTGCCACGACCTGGCAGCGGGCTAACGGGGA
>CAIMZS010000038.1 GCA_903846015.1 uncultured Anaerolineae bacterium
CTATTTCAGGATTACCCTACCCTAATACATCCATTGTGGGAAAATTACGACGAGTATATTGTACCAGCCCAACCCAGTTTTTTCATTACAGTAGCATATCGGGACGAAAGATGGATAAACGGGGATGACAGCCTGACCGTCTGCAGACCAGAATGGATAACGCGCCTGAGACCATCCGAATCGCTAAAGTTCTCCAGACAAAGGTTTGCGCGGCCAAGTTCCATGGCAGTATGGGCATCCGAACCAACGGTTCCAGCCAGAGAGTGCTGGCTCGCAAATTTTTGCGCCAATAAATTGGGGCGCATATCCATGCAGCGGGAATTAAAAACCTCAATCGCATCCACCAAAGGAACAATTTCAAGCAGTTGTGGAAGCTCCCAATGACCGCCCCGAAAGACATCGAAGGGATGCGATACGCTGATAAAGGCTCCCTGGTCACGCAAACGGCGAATAACCTCAGCGGGTTCAAGCCTGGCGGGCACCTTTTCGGTAACAAATGCCGCCAGAATTTCACCCTGGGTGGTCATGATTTCCTCACCCACAATCACCAATTCCGGGGCAAGCCTCTTTGCAGCCATAGCACCTTCAATCGAATTGTGGTCAGTGACGATTACGCGATCCAGCCCAGCGCGCCGGGCAGCTGCCACCAACGCCTGTGGCTTTGTGAGACTGTCCGTGGAATAGATGGTATGACAATGAAATTCAACCCGCAATTGTTCCATGGCGGTGATTATACTCCGGGAAGTTTGCTTTCCCGTTTTTCTGAAATTGATATAGAATCAAAAGAATGGAAGAGAAAACCAGTTTCTTAGAAAAACCGAAAATCCGCATTTGGAAGGTTTTTATTCTTGCGGTTGTATTTTATTCGGCGATTAGTTACTATTTATGGAACCTCGATCCCACGGCTGATCACTGGGGTGACGTATATTTCGACATTTTCTTGTTCAGCGCCGGAGTGGTTGTCTGGTTGGCTTTTTTCTCCCAGTTTGTCCTGCCCGTCAGCAAATTGCGCCCGCGCCTGAAGGTGGTCGACAGGTTGGTGGCTTACCTTATGGGTGCGCACGGCCCGGCCATTTTTATTGAAAATGGCTTTGTTCGCGAAAGCGCCGGGGAAAATTTAAAAAGGGGCCGGGGGGTTATTTGGCTTGACAGCGCCAGCACTGCTGTCCTGCGAACCGAGTCCCGCTTCACACAAACCGTCGGCCCAGGCGTGCATTTCACCGACTTCGGTGAATATCTCGCCGGTACGCATGATTTGCATACCCTGATACAAACCATCGGTCCGGATGAAAAAGATGAGCCATTTACCGTATTAAAGACACATGACAGTTACCTGCAAATACAGGAACGCCGCTGGGCCACCAGTGGGATAACACGCGATGCAATCGAGGTGGTAGCCACACTTACTGTGATGTTCCGCATCAAATCGGAAAAACAGATAGGCAACACTCAATTCGGGTATAACGCCGAAAACAGTGAAAAAACAATTCGAGACAGCATCACGCGCGGCGCCAAGCATGTCAAACCGGTTTGCAGTTCTCTGCCCGCAAAAATGGCCGCGGATATTTGGCGCGAATACCTGCGCAAGGTGCGGGTGAGCGAGCTCTTTGAGATTGTCGCGTGGGGCAATGAAACAACCTTGCAGTACATTGCCGGGCTGGTCAAATGCCGTTTGAGCCAGGAAAATGTTGTTTCACTGGATGATTTTGGACGCCCGCGTTTAAAGGGAAAGACTGACGAGCAAAGATTTAAAACCTTCTGCGAATTAGGCAAAGCGGGCAAGAAAAAGGAAGCCGATGATATGTTGGAAATGGTTTCCTGCCAGGAATTTTTGAAACTGCGTGACATGGGGCTTGAAGTCAACGCCGCCAATATAAAACGGCTTATCTTTTCGCCACAAGTGGAAGAGAAACTGATCACTCAATGGGTAGCGCTCTGGCTGACCAATGCCAAGAAAGAACACGAACTGGTGGAGCATGAACGCAAGCTGGCTGAAACCGCCGGAAGCGACGAAGCCGTGAAGCAATTTGCGATAAATGCAATCCCGGATCTGATCAACCACAAACCGGCCACTTCATCCGAGGCCTTACACCAACTGGTGCGATCGACATTTAAGGGCATACGGCGCAACCCGGCCTTGCTTAAGCGAACTAATGATGAACAACGCGCGCTTTTTGAGATTTTCACCCGATTGAAAAAAGGCGGAACCCACAAATGACCGAGCAGAGATCTGCCACCGGGCAGCCCCGCTCTTCTTTTCGTTCGGTGCTCGATTCCATCGAGGCTTTGGTGGACCGCGCCTTGAACTGGGTTTTTGCCCTGACGGACAACGCCGCGGTAACACGTTCCCGGCTGCTAAGGATGCTGATCTTACTGATGTGGTTGGGAATGGCATTCAACGTAATCGGTATCGAAAAAATTCGCGAACTGGCCGGCGCCATCCTGATTGCCTATAGCAAAAATGACGCGACCGGTACATTAAATAACGTTACCATCCTGATCCTTTCCACCTTTCTTAACCCGGTGGTGGTGCGGCACCTCATTATCCTGACCGTCCCATTTCTGCTGATACACCGGGCCGCTGCGGCCTACCTGGCGGATATATTCGAATTTGAGGAAAAGGACATCGCGGTAGCCGAAAAATTTATCATGCAAGCTGCGTTTGGGTCAAAGTACAATACCATTCATATTCGCGAAGGCAAAATAATCGAAGCGGATCTGAAATCTCCGATGGTGTTAATTGGAGGACCTGGATACGTGGTAGTGGAGCTGGACAGCGCCGTGTTGTTCGAACGCCCGGATGGTTCGTATCACATTCTGGGCCCAACCAACAAAGAATTTGGAAAAGAAGTTATCACTGGCTTCGAGCGTGTGCGCGGGATTGTCGATTTACGCGATGTTAACGAGGGCCAAACGGTGGCTGCCCGCTCGAGAGATGGCATTCCAGTCACCGCCAAAGACATCCAGTATTCTTTCAGCATTTATCGCGGACCTAAACCTGTAAAAAAGGACCTCAAAACCCCTTATCCGTTCGACGAAGAATCAATCCAGACCCTGGTTTACACCAGCCCAAGACCGGTCAAATGTGATGAAACCCCCATTTACAAACCCGACTGGAGCACTCCGCTGCCCGGGAGAATTGCCGGGCAGATTAATGGTGATGTGGCCACGTTTGTAAATAAACTGGGCCTCAGCCAGTTTCTGGCCAATACCGGAACACCCGAACAAGATAACCTGGCTACGCACGAAAAAAATGTTGATCAGGAGAGCCGGCACCTGTCCGACCTCAATGGGAATGGGAGCATATCCGCACCAACACCTGTGGTGGATGCCTTCACTGCGCGAACTGAGATGACCGCCAAACTGTATCTAACCTTCGAGGAGCGTGCAGCGAAAAAGGGTGTATATTTGAACTGGATCGGGGTGGGTACCTGGGATACGCCCGCTGAGATCATTCCTGCCAAGCATTTGCAAGCCTGGAAGTTAAGCCGCGATAATGATGTGCGCGGTGCCCCCGAAGAGATCGCCCGCTTGAAAGCAGATATAAAACTTGAGGAGCTGCTCAGGTTGGTACAGATCATGCCAATCGGCAAGGTCAACATCCAAACTGAAGAAACCATTGATGAAGAAAAGATCAAGCTTCTGCTCACGGATTACCTTTCATTACTCGAACGCGCCAGAGATCTGTATCGCCGTGACGAACCAAAAATCCCGGATGATCTATCGGAAGCCATTCAAATCCTTGGGGACATATTATATCCACGACATCATCATGTTTAGGTGACCCATGAAAAGCCGGAAAAAAAAGTCTGAGAAGGTGCTGGTTATCGGTGGTTCCACCCTGGATGTGGTTGGGCGCCTGGAAAGCGATCTGCAGATGGTGACATCCAACCCGGCCAACATCCGTACATCCTTCGGTGGTGTGGCCCGCAACGTGGCGGAAAATCTCGCCAGGCTGGGTCAACCTGTCAGTTTGCTTTCGGTCATCGGCAAGGATCGCATCGGGGACGATGTGCTGGCGCACACCCGCCAGGCAGGAGTTGATGTCTCGGCTGTGTATACAACCGACAAATTCCCAACCGGGTTTTACATGGGCGTGCTCAATGAGCATGGCGTGCGGCAGTTTGGATTCGCAGATATGCGCATTCTGGATGAACTGACCGAAACTTACATTGCCTATAATGAAGCTCTTTTCGAGAAGGCTGGATTGGTGTTTGTGGATGCCAACCTGCCGGAAGCGGCACTCGAGACCGCTTTCAAGCTGGCTCAAAAATACAAATTACCGGTGTGCGCCGATCCCACTTCAGGGTCGCTGGCGGGGCGCTTGATCCCCTACCTACGGCATACCCGCCTGATCGCTCCAAATCGCATCGAAGCAGGCATCCTGACCGGGCAGCATTTCGAAAACAGCAACCGGGACGCCGCGATGGAATGTGCCCGCACACTGGTCAACCTGGGTGTTGAGATAGCCTTTGTCACCCTGGCCGAATTTGGGGTCTGTTATGCCACATCCGAGACAAGCGGCCACATCCCAGCCATTCGAACCAATGTGGCAGACCCAACCGGGGCAGGCGATGCACTTGTAGCGGCGGTCATCTATGCGCTCATGAATGATATCGAAATCGACGACGCCGCCCGGCTGGGTATTTCAGCCGCGACGCTGGCCCTGAGATATCCCGGGACGGTTTACCCGGAACTCTCGCTGGAAAAGCTGTACAACGAGTTGGCAGTATAATCAAACTGCACCGGCCTTCCGGTGCAGTTTTTCTAATTATTTTCAGTCGGAGGCGTTGTGGACAAAATACAAACCCCTTTCATCTTATCGAGCGATATTTTACGCGCCCGCCAACAGGGACTGCCGATTGTGGCGCTCGAATCAACCGTCTTCACGCACGGCCTGCCCAGGCCGGAGAACCTGATCCTGGCCGAGGACATGGAAAACACTGTCCGCCTGGAAGGTGCTATCCCAGCCACCATCGCCGTGCTGGATGGAAAAATCCAGATCGGACTCAGCCGGGATCAACTGCAGCGCCTGGCAAATGCTGATGACGCCATCAAGGTCAGCCTGCGCGATTTTGCCAGCGCTATCATTCAGAAAAAACCCGGCGGGACAACCGTGGCCGGCACCATGTTTGCTGCCCAGCAAACCGGCATCCGCGTATTTGCCACAGGCGGGATCGGTGGTGTACACAAAGAAGCCCGCTTTGACGTGTCAACCGATCTGCAAGCGCTGGCATCCATCCCCATCATCGTGGTATGCGCGGGGGCCAAATCAATCCTTGATCTACCTGCCACACTCGAATACCTGGAGACGATGGGCGTACCGGTAGTGGGATATGGAACCGATAAATTCCCCGAATTTTTCTCGTTGGGAAACAACCACCCGGTAAGCATCCAACTGGATACCCCCAGGGAAGTGATCAAATTCGCCAACACTCATTGGGAACTGGGAATGAAATCGGCGGTGCTGGTGTGCCAACCCATCCCTGTCGATTATTCCATCCCATCGAATGAAATCATCGACGTGCTGGATCAGGTTTCCAAGGAAGTCTCAAAACTGCAATCAGAACATAAGATCAAGGGCCAGGAAGTAACACCTTATGAACTGCGGCGCGTTAATGAATTGACAAACGGCCGATCGCTGCAGGCCAACCTCGAACTGCTGCTGAACAACGCCAGGCTGGCAGCGCATCTCGCGCGGGAATTGGCCGACAGCCATCACCGGCCAAATATACTCTGAACAGCCGCTAGGGGGTAGGCGTCGGGCTGGGCCAGGCCGTATCGGTCGGTCTGGGTGTGCGTGTTGGGGCGTGAGTGGATGTCGGCGCTGGCGTGGAAGATGGTGAGTGTGTGGCACTGGCGGTTGGGCTGATGCTTGGGGCAAGGGTGAGGGTGCTTGTTTTGGTGGCGGTCGGCGCTCGCGTAGGTGTGGAGGTAGGAACAATCCCTTCAACCACAAAATGCCCAACGGTCACCCATTCCAGGCCAACGAAGATTTGAACTTCGTAATTACCCGGCTGCCATTCGCCCGGCGCCGCCACGCGTTCAATATAACCGTATCCACCGGTTGTATCTTTCCAGAGACCGGTTTCATCAAAGACCAACTGCCCATCACGGTACCACAAGGTCGTCCACTGCACACCGGTCGCCATTTTATCAAAGCTGAACAATCCTACGATACGACGAATGGGGTTTTGGAAGACTTCGGCGGACTCCACTAACTGGTATGTGGTTACATCTAAGGAACGGCCAAAGACCAGTGGGCTAAACACCACGGCCGGATCCGGCTGCAGGGTGCTTTCAAACCTGGCAGCGATTTCGAGCGGAATCGATGGCGTGGCGGTCAAGGTGGGCGTGTCTGTGACCGAGGGAGTGTTTGTAATCGTGGGGGTCAGCGTAATCGTAGGGGTCAGGGTGACGGTGGGTGTCAGTGTAATGGTAGGTGTCAGGCTGGGGGTGGCAGATGGAGAGTAAAAGGAATAAACTACTGGTTCTCCAAATCTGCCGAGCAAAACAACAAAAATAACCAGCCCCAAGGCAAAACCAATCATGCGCCAGCCGTAAGAGATACGCTGCTGACGCAAGCGAAAATAAACCACCCTGCGCCCATCCTGAAGCGAACGAACACCGAGAAACAGGCTGATGAGCAAACCAAGTACGGCTAGAAAGATCGCAGCATTGATGCCAGCCTTAATATCCATTCTAAAATTATATCGCACTCCACAATCTGAATTCGCGGAAATCGAGTGTGATGCGGAATTTCGGCCTGGTCGTTTTGTGCCTGGAGGGGTGCCGGGACGAATGCAATGTCCGGTTTAACCGGTAGGGTCCGAGGCGAGAGGGGTTTCCCGATTGAGAGGAGATTGCCACGCGGGAGAACGCCGCTCGCAATAACAGTATGACAGGGGAGACTTGCACAATCCGCTTGTTTTATGGATAATGGAAGCTATGACAGAACTCGTTTTCTTGAAATTGGGCGGATCGTTGATCACCGATAAGTCCCAACCGTATACTCCCAGGTTGGACAAACTGGCCGATCTCGCTGCGCAGATTCAATCCGCGCTTCAATCCAACCCGGGGTTATCGTTGGTAGTGGGTCATGGTTCTGGCTCCTTTGGGCATACTGCCGCAAAACAATATGGCACACGCCAGGGTGTGACAACCAGGCAACAGTGGCTTGGATTCGACGAAGTCTGGTACCAGGCCGCCACCTTGAACCGTTTTGTGGTGGAAGCGCTCCACCAGGCTGGCGTACCAGCCCTGGCCCTTGCGCCCGTATCCGCAATCACCAGCAGCAATGGAAAAATAGCCGCCTGGGAGCTGATGCCGATCAGGGCAGCCCTGGAGGCAGGGTTGGTGCCGGTGGTCTATGGCGATGTCATCTTCGATACCATGCTGGGGGGGACGATCCTCTCCACCGAGGATCTGTTCGAGCACCTTGCGCGGGCATTGAGGCCGCAGCGGATTTTACTGGCGGGGCTTGAACAGGCAGTTTGGGCGGACTTTCCTCAACGCCAGCAGCGCATAGCAAAGATCATTTCCAAATCCTTCGAGATTATCAAGGCCGGGGTAGGCGCGTCGCACGCCACCGATGTGACCGGCGGAATGGAAACAAAAGTTGGGCAAATGCTGGCGCTGGTCGATGAAATCCCGGGCATGAGCGCACAAATATTTTCAGGCGAGGCCGCCGGGAATCTTCAAAGAACACTCTCCGGCGAACACCTGGGAACGATCATCACCTTTGAATAGAGGATCCAGACCTCATGCTGGTTGACAGGTTTGTCATCGCTGTTGACCAGGTCTCGCTTGCGCTTAATATCAGAAATCAGCGCGGATCTGCCAGATCGGATATTATCGGCATCGATTTAGAAACCAATCGCAAAAAACTCTGAGTCGTTACAGATTTCGCACAAAAATCATGACAAAACCATGACGTAAATCTATTGCCAAGATTGTGAAAAAAATCCATAATAAAGGTTGCAAAACATTCAATAATGGAGATACTATGGATCGCAAATTTACCCCCACCTCACTCAACCTTTTGAACCCTGTTCCGTCTGATATCGACATCGCCCAGGCTGGTACCTTAAAGCCCATCATGCAGGTCGCCGAAGAACTCGGCCTGCTCGAAAGCGAACTGGAGCTTTACGGCCCCTACAAAGCCAAGATCAAGCTGGAAACGTATGAACGTGTGAAAAACCGCCCGGATGGCAAGTATATCGATGTAACCGCCATCACCCCCACCCCGTTGGGTGAAGGCAAAACCACCACAACCGTCGGTCTTTCGCAGGCCCTCGGCGCGCACCTGGGCAAAAGAGTGATGACCGTCATCCGCCAGCCATCGCAAGGCCCCACCTTTGGTATCAAGGGCGGCGCTGCCGGCGGCGGCTACAGCCAGGTCATCCCGATGGAAGACTTCAACCTGCACCTGACCGGCGATATTCACGCCATCACAGCCGCACATAACCTGTGCTCCGCTGCGTTGGATGCCCGCATGATGCACGAAGTTAACACCCCCGACGACAATAAGCTATTTGATGCACTTTGCCCACCCGACAAAAAAGGTGTCCGCAAATTTGCGCCCACCATGTTGCGCCGTCTCAAAAAACTGGGCATCAGCAAGACCGACCCAAATGAATTGACCCCCGAAGAACGCGCCCGCTTTGCGCGCCTCGATATCGACCCCGCCAACGTCACCTGGCGGCGCGTGGTGGATGTCAATGACCGTTTCTTGCGCGAAGTGCAGGTGGGACTTGGCAAAGATGAAGTTGGCTTTGAGCACCGCTCGGGCTATGACATCACTGTGGCAAGCGAAATCATGGCCATCCTGGCCCTGACCACCGACCTGGCTGATATGCGCGAGCGCCTCGGCGCAATGGTCGTCGCCACCAACCGGCGCGGCGAAGCAGTCACCGCCGAAGACCTGGGTGTCTCTGGTGCGCTGACCGTGCTGATGAAGGATGCCATCAAGCCAAACCTGATGCAAACTCTCGAAGGCACTCCCGCCATCGTACATGCCGGCCCGTTCGCCAACATCGCCCACGGGCAATCCTCCATCATTGCCGATAAAATCGCCCTGAAACTGGCCGATTATGTCGTGACCGAATCCGGTTTCGGCGCCGACATCGGAATGGAGAAATTCTTTGATATCAAGTGCCGCTATTCCGGCCTGATCCCGCATGTGGTTGTCATGGTCGCCACTGTCCGCGCACTGAAGATGCACGGCGGCGGTCCAAAAGTGGTGGCTGGCAAACCGCTCGCCGCTGAATACACCGAAGAAAACCTGGAACTGCTCAAGAAGGGCCTGCCGAACCTGGTCCAACACATCCAGAATGCGCTCAAATACGGCGTCAACGTGGTTGTCGCGGTCAATTCCTTCGCCAATGACACCGAATCGGAAGTAGAGATTGTGCGCCAGGCGGCTTTGGAAGCCGGCGCCATGGATGCGGTCGTTTCCCGGCATTGGATGGTCGGCGGCAAGGGCGCGATTGCGCTGGCCGAAGCCGTCGTCAAGGCTTGTGACCAACCCAGCAATTTCAAGTTCCTGTACCCGTTGGAACTGACCATCAAGGAAAAGATTGAAACCATCTGCCGTGAGATCTATCGGGCAGACGGCGTCGATTATTCGCCCGAGGCTGAACGCAAGATTGAGCTGTATACCCGGCTTGGTTTTGACAAGCTGCCCCTGTGCATGGCCAAAACCCATCTTTCCTTCAGCACCGATGCGGCCCTCAAGGGCGCCCCGCGCGGCTTCCGCGTCGCCATCAGCGACATTCGCGCATCCGTTGGCGCGGGCTTCCTCTATCCGCTGCTCGGCACAATGCGCACCATGCCCGGTCTGCCGACCCGCCCAGTCTTTTTCGATGTCGATCTCGACCTCGAAACCGGCAAAGTGGTTGGATTATTCTAAAACGCTCATAATAAACTGATCGAATGGCCCCTCCTGCGAGGGGCCATTCTTTTTTTTCTGGCGGCGTAGTGATCCGATGGGCTGTTGCTTGTGGTTTCGTCAAGAATAAGATCGAATGGCACGAAGTCTTTTTTGGGTAATATTGTTTAATAATGAATTAGGAGATAGAGGGCGAACGGTTTGTTTTGTGGTCTGAAGGAGGCGCGGAGGGGGCGCGGGGATGAATCCTGATGGCTTGAAAGTCGGATAAATCCGACTCACCGGGCCGCCAGAGGGCTAGCTTGTCTTGAGCGGGCGGCTTTGGCGGAGATGACGAGGCAGGGTTGTCAGGAGTGGGGCTTACGGATTTGTTCAATCTTACAGTGATGACAGCAGGCCAGCGCACGTTTTTCGACAGAATCTTCTGCAAAAGCCATTCGCGCAGCAGGTAGAAATGGGGACGTAAAGAAACCTTACAAAATTGCAAGCTTTAAGGGCAAAAAGGGGGTGAAATTAGGAACAATTGTAAGGTGCAAAGCATCCCTGCCGGCCTATAATGGTAGTGTGTAATCAAAACTGGTTGAGACGGCACTAAAAAACGCGGGGGAATTGTATGGGTTGATTTCCCCAATCAGTCTTTGAACAGCGCGGGCCGCTGGTGATTTCAACGCTGCAGGCCAATAACGTAGTTTCCATTCATCGTTCAGATATCGAAGGGTAGGTGATCAATGAACCAGGCTCAAAAAACACTCAATGTCTTCGCTAACGTTATTCTGCTGGTTGCGTTGATCCTTACCAATATTGGCGCAGGCACATCGGTCAGGGCTGCCAGTCCGCTGCCGGAAGTACCGCTGCCGGGCAAATCCATCCAGCCGGTATTACCACAAGCCGAGGAAGTCAAAAACGGGAAGCTGGCAAATCTTCCGCAAACATATCGACTGAGGCATGCGAACTCTGCCGATGTGAAAGCAAGGGCTTCCTACTCATTGAAGGCCACCGTACCCGACCGGACCGTACCAGGCTATGTGCAATTCAGCAAATCGATGGATGCAGCTAATAATCCGCAGTTGTCATTTGCCGGAGTAACAGGAGTATCCTGGGCGACGCGTGCCAGTATGCCCACCAGCAGGTATAGTCTGGGTGTTGCCGCCGCCAGCAATGGCAAGGTTTATGCCATCGGAGGATATGACTACGATAATTATCTACTTTCCACAATGGATGAGTATGATCCGGCGACCAATACCTGGGCGACGCGCGCCAGCATGTCCACAGCACGGGAGGGCCTGGGTGTTGCCGCAGCCAGCAATGGCAAGATTTACGCCATTGGAGGACATGGCAATGGTGGTCCGCTTTCCACTGTGGAGGAGTATGATCCGGCGACCGATACCTGGGCGACGCGTGAAAGCATGCCCATGGCACGAAGCTACCTGGGTGTTGCCGCATCCTCCAATGGCAAAATTTACGCCATTGGAGGATATGGCGATAGTGGTCCGCTTTCCACAGTAGAGGAATATAATCCGGCAACGGATACCTGGGCGACACGTACCAGCATACCCACAGCGCGATATAGGCTGGGTGTTGCCGTCGCCAGCAACGGCAAGATTTACGCCATCGGAGGAGTCGGCAATTTTCCTAAACTTTCCACTGTGGAAGAGTATGATCCGACGACGGATACCTGGACGACACGTGCCAGCATGCCCACCGCACGATTTGGTCTGGGTATTGCCGCCTCGAACAATGGCAAGATTTACGCCATCGGAGGAGGAGGCAATTTTCCTAGACTTTCCACAGTGGAGGAGTATGATCCAGCAACGGATACCTGGGCAACACGTGCCAGCATGCCCACTGCTCGAAACTACCTGGGTGTTGCCGCCACCAGCAATGGCAAGATTTACGCCATCGGAGGAGACAGCGATTATTGTGATGAAACGGAGGAGGCTACAATTCTCTCCGAAGCGGGAGTATCCTGGGCGACGCGCGCCAGCATGTCCACAGAACGGAGGGACCTGGGTGTTGCCGCCGCCAGCAATGGCAAAATTTACGCCATCGGTGGAGATAACAATGAGTATCTTTCCACCGTGGAGGAGTATGATCCAGCAACGGATACCTGGGCGACACGTGCCAGCATGCCCACCAGCAGGTATAGTCTGGGTGTTGCCGCCGCCAGCAATGGCAAGGTTTACGCCATCGGAGGACACCACTTTGTCAGTTTATCCATAGTGGAGGAGTATGATCCGGCAACCGATAGCTGGGCAACGCGCAGGTACATGCCAACGGCACGATCAGGTCTGGGTGTTGCCGCTGCCAGCAATGGCAAGATTTACGCCATCGGAGGATGGAGTGGTTTAGGGAATCTTTCTACAGTGGAGGAGTATGATCCGGCAACGGATACCTGGGCAACGCGTGCCAGCTTGCCAACGGCACGATCAGGTCTGGGTGTTGCCGCTGCCAGCAATGGCAAGATTTACGCC